>JAYUJV010000086.1:0-3732 GCA_043764975.1 Saprospirales bacterium | reverse complement strand
CTTTTTCGAGTGCTTGTGGCGTTTCCATTCTTGCACGCGATTGCGCACCAATGCCATCAAGTGAAACACTATATATGTCGAAACCTTTGTCGTGATATTTTTTATAAGCCTCCACTACATTCGGATTTTCCATGCGACATGGGCGGCACCAACTTGCCCAAAAATCAAGTAACACAACTTTCCCTTTCAAGTCAGATAGTTTACGGGTTTTACCATTCACATCTTTCAACTCAATTTCAGGTGCTTCGTCGCCAATTTTTACAGTTGTTGGATTCGTTTGCGCCAATTGTTGTTTTTCGATACCAGCAATATGAGTAGCAAATTGCATCGTATATTTGCTATTCGGAAACTGAGTTTGCAAACGCGCTTGTATCTCTTTGGCTTTCGCAATATAATCTTCAGGTTTGTATTGATTTCCGAATTGCATCAGCGTCATGGTAGCAACCATCGGATTGGCTTCGGCTAAAAACTTTTCAATTTCTGGCTTATCTACCTTTTGATTGTCAATGACTTTTTTCATAAAATCTACAAAAGACGTTGCGCCTTTAGAGCCTTCAATTGTGCAAGTCAACTTATCAAAAGTTGCCAAATCTGCTTTGATATTGATGCTTTTTTCAGCACCATCAAGTGGAAAAGCGATACGCTTTACACCTATTTGTAACTGATAAATGCCTTCTTTGAGCGGCTCACTCAATTTTAGCGCAAAAGAACCATCTTTATCAGCCGTAACTTTTCCGAGTGGAATTGGCGGCTCATTAAAATATACTTGACTAAACACTACATCAAGGTTTTGAGCACCTTTAATTGTACCATTTACATCTTCTTTTTTACCGCATGACATGAATATTGTCACTATAAAAAGACTGATTAATTTGAATATATTTTTAAACATTGTTATTTTTTTTGAATAAATTTTATAGAAAATGGCTCAATTCCTATAAAAGTGAAAAAAGTACTTAAAATTTAACATGTCGCTCCTATGGAGCTTTAAAGGTATTGGATGTTTATTATATACTACCGACATATCATGCCTAACGGCATTTTTCAAAATACAAATACCATTAGGCATGACATATCGGTAAAAAACGAATGACCCAAGAAGTTTTTTTGAACTCCGTGGGAGTAACTATAAAACTATATTTAAATCCTTATCATACGAATTGAAGCAAAAAATCATAGTCAACACATTGACTATCAAGATATTATTTTAATTTTCTTAATTACCTTAATTTCTTTAATTTAAAATAAGATATTTCTTTAATTTAACCCAAAATGTCCCCCAACACATTGTCATAACTATTTTTCCAAGTAAAAATATCGCCACATTCGATGTCTTCGAGCGTTACGTTTTTTGCAGTCACAACACCTAATTTTTTGAAACTCGTTTTCATATTAGTCATAAATCCCTTAAATTCGTCCTCCATGAATGGTGCAATACTGACCACTACTCTACTTTGACTTTCGCCAAATAAAAAGGCATCGCGACGATACCTATCATCTATCTGAATATCGAAACCGAGGTCGTTTACCATCGCACTTTCCATAAGCGTTACGAACAATCCACCTTCGCTTACATCATGTGCACTGGCGATTAATTTTGACGTAATGAGCTGTTTTACAGTCTGTTGCAATTCATATTCTTCATCTAAATCAAAATATGGAGCGCTTGAAAAATGTATTTCATGCACTACGCGCAAGTATTCTGAACTACCAATATCGTTCCGAGATTTGCCGAGCATATATATAATGTCGTCTTCGGATTTAAAATCCAAGGTCATTTGGTTTGAAGCATCATCAAGGATTCCGAGCATTCCGATAGTTGGCGTTGGATAAACTGGAACTGCGGTATTGTCGGGCAAATTAGTGTGGTTATAAAAACTCACATTCCCGCCAGTTACTGGTGTTTCAAACTTCTCGCAAGCCTCGCCCATACCTTGCAAAGCGTGTACAAACTGATAATACACTTCTTTATTGTATGGATTTCCAAAATTTAAACAATTCGTAATCGCAACTGGTTCACCACCAGCACAAACGATGTTTCGGGCAGCTTCTGCTACGGCGATCATCGCGCCTTTTTTAGGGTCTGCATATACATAACTTGAGTTACAATCGGTTGTCAAAGCCAAGGATTTTTCAGTGCCTTTTATTCTTACAATCGCTGCATCACTCGCTTGATTTGTAGTCATGGTATTGACTTGCACCATCGAATCGTATTGCTCATAAACCCAACGTTTTGAAACAACATTCAAGGCAGAAAAAACTTTTTTCGCTGTCGCTAAAATATCCGTTGGCTCTATAACTTGCTGAATATCAAATGCTTCTACTTTATCTAAATACGTTGGGCGTTCAAACTCACGTTGGTAAACTGGCGCGCCACCACCAAGCACCAAAGGCTCAGACGGCACATCGGCAATCAATTCACCATTTTGGTAAAAGTGCAAACGACCAGTATCTGTTACTTCGCCAATATGCGCACATTCGAGATCCCATTTATCAAAAACTTCTAGTAATTTTTCTTCTTGTCCTTTAAGGCAAACAATCAACATTCGCTCTTGACTTTCAGACAATAATATCTCCCAACCTTTCATGCTTTGCTGACGTGTTGGCACTTTATCGAGGTCGATAATCATACCAGTTCCACTTTTTGCGGACATTTCAGACGTAGAACAAGTAATACCAGCCGCACCCATATCTTGCATACCAACTATAGCCCCAGTTTTGATGGCTTCGAGGGTCGCTTCTAACAATAATTTTTCTTGAAATGGATCACCAACTTGAACTGCTGGCAAATCTTTTGCGCTATTTTCCGTCAAATCGCCAGAAGCAAAAGTTGCACCATGTATTCCGTCTTTACCAGTTGCAGAACCAACTATGAAAACTGGATTTCCTGGGCCATCAGCACAAGCTGAAACGGTTTCGCCAACTTTCACAATCCCAGCCGACATGGCATTTACCAATATATTTTGATTGTAACAAGCATTAAAATAGACTTCGCCACCAACGGTTGGCACGCCAAAACAGTTGCCATAATGACTGATGCCGTTCACAACTCCACGAACTAAACCTTTTGTATGTTCAGAATCGAGTGTACCGAAACGCAATGAATTAAGCGATGCAATTGGTCGAGCGCCCATCGTAAATATGTCGCGATGTATGCCGCCAACACCAGTCGCAGCACCTTGAAAAGGCTCTAAAGCCGAAGGGTGATTGTGCGATTCGATTTTGAAACAACAAGCCAAACCATCGCCAATATCAACCAAACCTGCATTTTCGTCGCCAGCTTCTACTAACAATCGTTTGCCTTTGCGAGGTAACTTTTTAAGATAGGTAATCGAATTTTTATAAGAACAATGCTCCGACCACATGACCGAAAAGATACTTAATTCCGTAAAATTCGGTTCACGACCTAGTATTTCGCATATTTTATGAAATTCGGCTTCCGTTAAACCCAACTTTTGAGCCGTGGCTACATTAATTTGATTGTCGTTATTCGTCATAGTGTTTCCTAAAATTTTCGCAAATATACGACAAGGCTTTTATATGTAATTAAAGAAATTAAAATAATTAAGAAAATTAAAATAATAAAAGTACAAAGTACTGAGTACGAAAATGAAAGTACGAAGTAAAAATACGCCATATATAGTATGAAATCTAGGTTTGCACGTATTCAGTACTTCGTACTTTGTACTTTTAAAACTATTCAATAATTTTAAAAGTCGTTCTACGATTAAT
>JAYUJV010000085.1:0-3733 GCA_043764975.1 Saprospirales bacterium | reverse complement strand
TTGTGTTTGCGGTGTTTGCAGCAGCATTTATCCGTATGTTTTTGATCGAAGCCTACGTCATTCCGTCGTCTTCGATGGAAGGTTCGTTGCTCGTCGGCGATTATTTGTTTGTAAGCAAGGCGCATTACGGGATTCGTACGCCACAAACGGTGTTGCAATTTCCGTTAATACACAACCGTTTGCCTTTCGTAGATCGCGAAAGTTATGTGTCGAGTCCGAATTTACCATATTATCGTTTGCCAGGTTTTCAGTCGGTTCACCGCTACGATCCAGTTGTGTTTAATTATCCAGAAGGCGATTCTGTGTTTGTAGATCCAGCGCGCACATTTGGTGTTTATGATGTCAGACGACAACTCGAAGTGAAATATCAGAGAAATGTATCGCTTGCAGTGATGGAACAAGAAACAAATAAGTCATTGACTGTCAGGCCAGTAGATAAAGAAGATCACTACATAAAACGTTGTATGGGTATGCCTGGCGATAGTTTAAAAGTAGTCGATAAACGAGTTTATATCAACAATTCGGAGGTTGCAAGCGCGAGCCATGTACAGTTTGAGTATAAAATAAGTGGCACTGAAAAAGTAAATCCTGCCATGCTCGAAAAACTAGGCGTGAACATCACTGATGCAAATGTGAGCGAAGGTTTATATTTTTTGAATAACGAACAAGTTCAGAAATTAAAAGAAAATACAAATATAAAGGTGGTTGCTCAAGAACGTGCATCGCCATTTCCGACTTATTTTTTCCCGCATATTGCTACCTTATCTGGCAAATGGACAGCGGATAATTATGGACCAATTTGGATTCCACAAGCTGGCTCGACCATAGAATTGACGCCAACCAATATCGCTACTTTTACGCGTACTATAAAGGTGTATGAACACAACGAAACGTTCAAAACCGAAGGTGGAAAAGCATATATGGATGGAAAAGAAATCACAAGCTACACGTTCAAACAAGATTATTATTGGATGATGGGTGACAATCGTCACAACTCCGAAGACTCACGCGTTTGGGGCTATGTACCTTCCGAAAACATAGTTGGAAAGCCATTGTTTATTTGGTTTTCAACCAAAAACGGATCTATGTTTAACGGTCTAAATTGGAGCCGAATATTTACAGGCGCTATGAAGTTTTAAGAAATTAAGCATAAAAAAAGACGCAATTTATTGCGTCTTTTTTTATGCGATTTAAGTTTGTTGGTTCTGTAGCACCGAATTTATTCGGTAAGTGATTTTGTTTTTAAAATAGAGAAATTATGCGATACCGAATGAATTCGGTGCTACAGCAACCTTCGTCCACAATTTTTTTTAAGAACCAATTTTTTTTATTTTTAAATAAATAAATTTAAAATGATGAAAATCTTAAAATATTTATACTTTATCTGTCTTTTTATCTTTCTAACTTATCTGACTCAAATCGGTGGATTGGTTTCGATATTAACAATCTTGCTTTTTTATTTTTATCAAAAAATATCGAACGTAAAGTATTTGTTATTGTCAAAATTGCTTATATTTTTCATCATTTATAGTCTGTTTACCTTTTTAATAATTCCGCCATTTGCAGCTCGATTTGGTCGTGTTCCACTGACAGTGTTAGGAGAAAAGCATATAAAACCATTCAATGCGTTCGTTTGCTTCTTGAATCGAAACTATGTAAGGCCAAGACTAAAATTGGCGTTAGAGTCGGTTGCAGTTAAATTAAACGAGCAATATGAAGGTACAGAAATACGATATTTAGATGCCAATTTTCCATTTTTTAATGGCTTTCCATTGTTGCCACATTTGAGCCATAACGATGGTCGAAAACTCGATGTTGCTTTGTTTTATGTCAAGCACGATACTCAAAAACCAAGCAACGAAAAACCGTCGTGGAGTGGATATGGTGTAAACGAATCGCCGCAAAAAGGCGACCGAAATCGTTGTGCAGAATGTTTACAAAAAGGATATTGGCAATATGATTATCCAAAATATTTGACCTTCGGTAGCCAACGTGCAGACTACGATTTTGACGAAGTGCGCACCAAAACTATGACCGAACTTTTTGCTACCGAATCAAACATCGAAAAGATGTTTTTAGAACCGCATTTGCAATCAAGGTTACACCTCGAATCGTTGAGTAAAATACACTTGCACGGTTGCCAAGCAGTTAGACATGATGATCATTTGCATGTGCAGATTTATTGAGATTAGTCGCTTAGTTTTTTAATCGGTTAGTCTTTTAGTCAAATTGTCAATTAGTTCTTGATAATCAATATTTTATGTTAGATCCAATTCCTAATTCAACCAATTCCTAATTCAACCAATTCCTAATTCAACCAATTCCCTAATTCAACCAATTCCCAATTCAACCAATTCCCAATTCAACCAATTCCCAATTCAACCAATTCCCAATTCAACCAATTCCCCTAATTCAACTTCACCCTCGGATCTACAAATGCGTATAAAATATCGGCTAAAATATTGATAATTACGAAGATGAAAACGGTAAAAATAACCGAACCAAGCACGACTGGAATATCAAAATTGACGAGTGCTGTCACAGTTACTTCGCCAAGACCTTTGTAACTAAATACACTTTCGATAAAAAATGCACCTGTCAGCAACGCTGCAAACCAACCCGAAATGGCTGTGATGACTGGATTCAAGGCATTTTGCAAAGCATGTTTGAGTATAATCACGATTTTAGAAAGTCCTTTTGCTTTTGCAGTTCGGATAAAATCTTGGTTTAGCACATCTAACATACTACTTCTCGTCAATAAAGTTATGATGGCAACTGGTCGTAAACCCAATGCAATTGCTGGCAAAATGATGTTTTTCCAGACCACAATTTCTTCGCCGTCGTCGTTTAGTTCAAAAATGCTACCTTGTATGTTGAGGCCAGTATAAGCCGAAAACCAATAGCCAAATATGAGTGCCAAAAAGATAGCCACAACATAACTCGGCATCGAATAACCCAATATGGATAGGGTAGAAGCCAACGAATCAACCCAAGTATTTTGCTTCAAAGCTGCCATAATGCCAAGCCCAATACCGATGATAGTTGAGATTAATATCGCCATTAAAGCTAATAACGCTGTTTTGGGAATAGCCGTCATAATGATGCTCGAAACGCCACGTCCACTCTGGTAACTTTCTCTCAAATAAGGCCATTTCAGAACTAGTGATTTTTGACCTAAGTTAATGATATTCAGGTAGTTATATTTATTTTTACAAGCCTCGCTGTTGGTGTAAACCGATATTGGCGATACATCATTTAGGTACATAGAAAGCTGCACAATCAGCGGTTGATCGAGTCCTAATTCTGTTTTTTTAGCCTTCATCGTCGCTGCATCTGAACGCTGTCCGAACGTCAATCTGGTCGGATCGACTGGTGCTAAAAAGATGATAGATGACACTGTAACAATGACCAAAATCATTACTAAAATGCCATAAGCCAGTTTTCTTAAAATGTAGTTTACCAAAATTTGGAATTAAAGAAATTAAAAAAATGAAGGAAATTAAAATAATATTTTCTTGTTGAATTGTTTGGTTGTTGAATGTTTAGTTATCACGATTAGACATCATGTATCTCACGACTCACGAAAAAAAATAGCGAAAGTAATTTCTCTCACGGCTCACGATTATACATCACGTATCTTTCGACTCTCGATTTTCGACTTTCGTTTCCCCAAGACTCACGATTCCTAAGAATTCCGTCCCAATTCAATCCCTGCTTTATAAACGACTAAACA
>JAYUJV010000084.1:0-3736 GCA_043764975.1 Saprospirales bacterium | reverse complement strand
AATTGGCTTTTGTAAAAGAAATAAAAGTGAATACGCCAGTTTGTATTTTGTTTAAAGGGTAAAGACGACTTTATTATTTCTCTTTAAAAATAAGGTATAAATTTTATTTGAAAAAACAAAAAGCCAATCGAATTGCTCCGATTGACTTTTTTATTATTTTGATAATCAATTACTTACATCAAATTAAAGTATTTTACTAACCATACGATAAAAAATATAGTTGCGGCAAGACCGAGTAATCTCGAAACTAAGGTTGAAAAGAATGCAGTAATAATACTGGCCACAACAGCAAGAATACAAAGCCACAACCATTTTTTTATAGGGTCATTAAAGTCGATTTTAGCGTCGGGTTTCATACTGTTTTGCAAAACATCCATTTTGCTTTCAAAAGCCTTTACTGCCGCTTTTTGAGTTGGACTTAGTTTGTTGATTGCATTTTGCTTCCAGTTTGCATCTTTCGGAGAAGATACGATGGCCAACGCCACATTGTTCGCAAAAAGTGTTGCGATGAGCAAAAAGATTAATGTCTTGATTTGTTTCATAATTGAGCATTTTTTTGATTAAAGAAAAAATAGATTTGTGACATAGAAATCGAATAAAACGCAACTACGTCATTGAATTGTAATGCTAAGTTACTATTTTATCGAATATATTGTACGTTTAGTTTACATTTTTTTTCAAAAAAAATTATTTTCTTCTTTTCATAAGGTGCTTATTCTACTATAAAACCTCCAGTCACAAGCATTACAATAAAAATAGCAATACCAATAATACCAGTTACTAAACCTGCTATTGCCATTCCTTTTCCAATCTTTTTCCCTTTACTTTCTTTAATTTGATACAACGAAATTCCTCCAAAAACAGTTCCTAAAATGCCCGAAATTCCACCAAAACCTGTCATAAAAATTAAAATACCTAATATTCCTGTTATCAAGGACACAATTGTAAAAGGGTCAATACTTTTATCTTTTACAGTCTTAACATCGGACTCAGTATTCCGATAAATTACCTCACCATCTGTTGCCAGTACAGACAGCACTTCTCTTTTAGAAATATTAATTTCAGTGCCTTTATCATTTGCGCATTTTTTGTATTTAATGTCAGCTAATGTAATTTCAAGAATAGTTGCTTCTACAATATCACCGTTTTTAAGCACGATTTGCGCGCAAGCGTCAGTATTTTTGACGTTTATTATTCCATAACTTTTAGTTACGACAAAAGTTATAAGTAATCCGAAAATCAATAATAATTTTTTCATGTTGTACTGTGTTTAAAGATTTAAAGAGTTAGAATTTTCAAAAAATGATTAAGCGGCTGTGGCAAAGATTAGAGCCAAAATTGCACACGCGATAATACCACAAACTAAACCTGTAATTGCAAGCCCTTTCCCTTTATATTTTTCTTGATTTTTCTTGATTTGCTTCAATGCGACTCCGCCAAAAATAATTCCTAGCGCGCCTAAGATAAAACCAAAAATCGATAATGTTAAAAGCAAACCAACAATACCTGTCACCATAGAAGCAACAGCCAATCCATTCGTTTTTTGTTCTTCACTATTGTTTTCGTAACTTGATTTACCACCATTACGGTAAATGACTTCACCGTCTGCTGCTTTTACAGTCAAAACATCTTTTTTAGAAACACTAATATCGGGATCATCGGCCTTACCACATCGTTTGTATTTGATGTCCGTTGCCGTAATCTGTAAAATATTCGCTTGTACCACATCACCAGATTTTAGTACAATTTGCGCACAACCATCGCCAGTTTTAATACTGACAATCCCAAAACTCGAAGTAATAGAAATTGTCATTAGGAAACTTAGAATAAAAAATAGTTTTTTCATTTTGAAAAGATTTAAATTGTTAAGAATTGTTTTGAAAAGTATTTATATGCTAAGATAATAATTTATAAACAACGTTGCATTAAAACACTTACTTTTTTTCAAAAAAATTATTTTTATAGCAAAGCCACGCCATATAAACCCATCCATAAATAAAAAATACGCCGCCAATTGGCGTAATTGGGCCAGACCAAGTGACCGAAAACGGCAACACATCGCGACAAGCCAATAAGTATAAACTACCCGAAAACAATACAATGCCAATCAAAAAAGACCAAGCGGCTCTCAAAAATCGAGTTTCTTGTAGCCAAAAAGCCAGCATGGCAGCAATAATCATCGCAAACGAATGATAAAACTGATAGCGCACGCCCGTCTCGAAAGTTGCTATGTTTTCGGGTGCAATCAAGGCTTTGAGGCCATGCGCACCGAATGCACCAAGCGCTACCGCCAATGCGCCCATCAAAAATGAAATCGTAAATACTCGTTTATACATATATGTATGTATGTATGTGTTAAAATAAAAAAAATAATTACCTTTGTAAAAGTAGAGAAAACAGTCAATTTATTTGGTTTTTTAATGTCTAAAGTTTGTAAAAAACCACCAAATCCAAATTTATGAAACGGCATTGGAAGTCTATTGCGCTATGCAGTACACTATTAATCATCGCGATTGGTATCGGGAGTATGTACTTTCGTTTCCCTTGGCAGCGTGTGCATATCGAGGACGCAATTCCTGTTCATTCGGCATTGATACTACAAGTATCGGACAGCGAAAAATTGCAAGATTGTATCAAAAAAAGTGGCTTGCAAACTGGCTTACAACACTGGCGCGTGGTAGATAAAATGCTCGAAGATATGCTTTTACTCAAGGCATTTTATGGCGCAAAAAATCCAGTATCGAAGATTCCATTTTGGGCAGCGCTGCTCAATACTAGCCAAGACGAGTTCGATTATCTCTACGTTTTTGATGCCGAATGGCACAAAATCAACCTCGAATCGCAACTTTCGCAAATAGATGGCTCGCACATCAAGCAACACGTATATCAAGGCAATACCATTTTTACGGTCTTCACGAAAGACAATCGTAAGTTTCATTTTATGGTTTATGATAACCTAATATTAGCTTCGCGCTCGGCGGTTTTGGTAGAAGATGCGGGCAACCAAATCAAAGACAAAGACAATTCGCTTGCTAGCAAATCGGAGTGGAAAAGTACGTATGCGGCCATGTCAAAATACAGCGAAAGCCAAGGTATTCAGTTATTTCTGAACACCCAAGAGTGTCCGTCATTGCTATCGGGTTTGCTCGTAGAAGCTCAAAAACCTATCTTTCAAAAACTATGCAATAACTTGACTTGGATCGGACTCCGCCCAAGTTTTGGCAACGATGGCATTGCGATGCAAGGCGTGATTTCGCCTTTGGCAAACAGTACGCTACTCAATGGTCTGAAAGGCGAACAGCAACAAATATCGAATGAGATATTGAGCATTTTACCCGAAAATACGGCGGCCATGAGCTACCTAAAAGTGAATAATTTTCAGACAATGTTCAATAAAGTGGCCTTCAACGGCTCGCGCTTGTTTAGTGAATATTTTTCGGGCAGCCTTGGCGACGATATGGCTTTACTCATGACCGAACCTTACGGAAAAGATACCAATGCTGATGTATTTTCTATTTTCAAAATAAAAGATAGTACGCTATTAGTCAAGCGATTACGAGAATTGCATAGCAACGAAACAGCCTTGCCGAGTACCGACTATATGGCATATAGAATCAATCAACTGGATAGCAAAAATATTGGTAGCGATGTTTGGGGCGATGATTTGGCTGGGCTCGAAAAGCCATTTTATAGCTTCGTGAATGGTTATTTGGTTTTCTCGAATACGCAATCTGGT
>JAYUJV010000083.1:0-10662 GCA_043764975.1 Saprospirales bacterium | reverse complement strand
GTTTGAAAACAATACATTTTTTATCACATAAGATACATAAGGTTTTATCACATAAGAACACATAAGCAAACATAACTTAAAATAAGCATAAGTTCTTTATGCGTAAGAAACACATTTTTTAACACATTACATACTGCAATGAATTTTATCAACTTATTATTTACACGTTGCAATTAGAAAAATATTTTTTTATTTTAATTAAAAATATGTTCAATTTTTTAAAATATACAATCATAGCGTGTAGCGCCGTAATGTTTGCGAATTGCCAAGGCGACACGACAAAAACGGTTGCGACCACAACGCCAAGCGTCGTCAATGCACCAGATATGGCACAAGTACGCGAACACGCCAAAGGCTTGTGCGATTGCGCCACACCTTTATTAGAACTGAAAGAGCAGCTCAATAAATATAAAAAAGAAGGTAATCTCGATAAATTGCAAGAGTTACTCGAAAAATCTGACGAGCTAAATCAAGTGCAGGTAAAATGCCAAGAAGATTTGGTGACGCGATTGGGCGAATTTAAGAAAGACGACCCAGCGGATTTTGCCATCTTGAAAGAAATTTGTCCCGCATTGGCGGAATCTTACGAAAACGCGAAAAAAGACTGATAAGAATTAAGAAATTAAAGAAATTAAAATAATTAAAGAAATATGCGTTGAGCGATTTTTATAAATACGAATATTGGTTTTAAAGCCGTAGAACGGCGTACTATTGGTAGTAGATATTTTTAATTGAATATCAAAGAGGTACAGAGTACCGTTCTCTTATAAAATATAAATAGGACGATGCACTACAACTAAATAATTAACTTCAATCCATATTCGCATTTAAAAGCTATTTCAAAACGATACTTTAATTTATTTCAAAAAACAAAAAAAATGAACGATCAACACCATATATATATGCGTGAAGCCATTCGCCTCTCGCAAGAAGGTATGACGAAAGGCGCAGGTGGACCTTTCGGCTGCGTGATTGTGAAAGACGGCGAGATTGTCGGCAGGGGTCACAATCAAGTAACGTCCACAAACGATCCGACGGCACATGCCGAAGTGGTGGCCATTCGTGATGCTTGCGCGCGTTTGGGTACGTTTCAGTTGACAGGCTGCGTGGTTTATACGTCGTGCGAACCTTGCCCGATGTGCTTGGGCGCTATCTATTGGGCGCGTCCCGAAAAAATATATTTTGCAAACGCCCGCAAAGATGCCGCCGATATTGATTTCGACGACGATTTTATCTATCAAGAAATCGGGCTCGACGTTGCTACGCGCTCCATTCCGTCCGAGCAAGTACTACGCGATGAGGGCAACAAAGTGTTTCAACTTTGGCGCGAAGTCGGTGACAAAACCTTGTATTAGAACTATAAATAAAAACAAAAAATTGATACAAATAAAAATTTAAAATATTTATTTTGAAATAATTAAAAATATTTTTATACTTTTTAAAAATATTTTAATAGCATAAATAATTGATAATCAAATGCTTATGTAATTTATTGCAAAAATAAACATATATACAAAAAATATTTTTAAAATATTTTATTAAAAATACTTGTTTATTTAAATATTTTGTTTTACATTTGTATCATGTTTAATAAAAATAATTAATAACAACACAACTCAAGAAGTAAAGACAATGGTTCAGAGAGATGATGCAAAGCTAAAAGCACTCCAGATGACGGTAGATCGTTTGGATAAAACGTTCGGAAAAGGTACTGTCATGCGCTTAGGCGATAAGCAAGTGATGGAAATCGAAACGATTCCTTCAGGTTCACTTACCCTCGATCTTGCGTTGGGGATTCATGGATTCCCGAAAGGTCGTATCGTAGAAATATATGGTCCAGAATCTTCTGGAAAGACGACTTTGGCGATTCATGCCATTGCAGAATGTCAGAAAAAAGGTGGTATTGCTGCCATAGTAGATGCTGAACACGCGTTCGATCGCTTTTATGCAGAATCACTTGGCGTGGACACCGATAATTTGTTGATTTCTCAACCCGATAATGGTGAGCAAGCCTTAGAGATTGCCGAAAACCTAATTCGTTCGGGTGCAGTAGATATATTGGTCGTGGATTCGGTAGCGGCACTCGTGCCGCGTAGTGAAATCGAAGGCGAAATGGGTGACTCAAAAATGGGTCTTCAAGCGCGTTTGATGTCGCAAGCCATGCGTAAGTTGACTGGTACAATCAGTAAGACTGGCTGTTGCTGCGTATTCATTAATCAATTGCGTGAAAAAATCGGTGTTATGTTCGGCAATCCCGAAACGACAACTGGTGGTAACGCCCTAAAATTTTATGCTTCTATCCGTATCGATATTCGTAAGAATGGTGCGGCGTTGAAAGACAAAGAAGGTAATGTGGTTGGTAATCATGTGAAAGTGAAAGTGGTAAAAAACAAATTAGCACCGCCTTTCCGCGAAGCTGAATTTGATATTATTTTCGGTCAAGGCATCTCGAAAGCAGGAGAAATCGTGGATTTGGGTGCTGACAACGACATCATCGGTAAGAGTGGTGCTTGGTATAGTTATAACGGTGCAAAAATTGCACAAGGTCGCGACTCTGCAAAGCAATTTATGCTCGACAACCCAGAAGTGGCGCGCGAAATCGAATTAAAAATCAAAGAAAAATTGACGTCATCAGTCGTAAGAGTTCCAATGAACGCTACTACGGAAGAAGCCGAAGACATGGGCGAAGACGATTAATCAATCTTGATTGCTACAATATAAAAAATCCTTAGTTTTGAAAAAAGCTAAGGATTTTTTTGTTTGAAAAATAAAACATAACTTACTAATAATCAATGATTTGTAAATAAAAATAAATAAATATTTTTTATCTACGAAAATATTCGTACCCAATAGTTGCAAATCTGAAAAAAGGAATATATCTTTGCTACGAAATAATTCGTATAGTAAAATGGCTTTGGTTTTAAGAGCCAATTTTTTTAAATACTGCTACGAAATTATTCGTACTATATAAATATAAAAACGATAACAATAAAAACTTATGCAACAGCAAATACCAACCGATAGCGAACTCGAAGTATTACAGATTATTTGGGCGCATGGCGCGCAAACGGTGCGCTTCGTGAATGACGAACAGAACAAACAGCGCGATGTCGGTTACACGACGACCCTAAAAATAATGCAAATTATGCTTGATAAAGGGCTTTTGACACGCGACATCGTAGAGCGCAGCCATATATATAGTGCTGCTGTGGCACAAACCGATACACAATCGCAACTCCTCCGCGAGTTCGTAGATGCGACTTTCAAGGGCGATTCGGTTTCGCTCGTGATGCGCGCTTTGGGCGAAGGCTCGACTTCACCAGAGGATTTGGCGCAGATCAAAGCCTTGATTGCCGACATCGAAAAAGGGCAAAATAAGTTCTAAAAATATTTTAAAAGATAAAACACCAAAATCATGTTTTCACATAACCTAAATTATGCCATTGCTTGGACGGTGGCGCACTCGCTTTGGCAAGCGATGTTGATTGCTTTCGTGGTAGGCATTGCGTTGATTTTGTTACAAAAAAAATCGGCCAAACTCCGATATTTGATTGCAAATGTAGGGCTTGTGTCTGTGTTTTTGTCGGCCTTGATTACATTTTTTATGTACTACAATAGCTCAAAAGAGGTAGGTACATTTGCTTATCAATCCCTCAATTCCTACTCAGATATTCAAATATCAAACCTTGATGAAAATAATGAACTGGCAAAATTAGATATTATTAAAAATGAAAATAAAGAAAATATAAATTCATATACTACTGACAATGAGCGATTTAGTATAGGCGGTCTCAAAAATTTCTTTAATCGAAATATATATTTAATCGCTACGCTTTGGGTAATCGGGATGATGGTTTTTATGTTGCGTTTGCTGAGCAATATTAGTTACATCTATTACCTCCGCAACCGACATAATTTTCCGACCGACGAGTATTGGCAAACGTTACTCGATGGGTTGCGCGAGCGCGTGCAACTCGCAAAGCACATTGAGTTGGTAGAAAGTGCTTTGGTGCGCTCGCCCTTGGTGATTGGCTACATCAAGCCCATGATTTTGTTCCCAATAGGCGCTATTAATCGCCTCAATATCAATGAAGTAGAGGCAATATTGGCACATGAACTCGCGCACGTCATGCGTCACGATTACCTTTTTAATATCTTACAAAACGTGATAGAAGTCTTGTTCTATTTTCATCCTGCTGTGTGGTGGCTGTCGTCGCAAATCCGCATGGAACGTGAAAATTGTTGCGATGATGTCGCTATTGCGCTCTGTGGCAATTCGATTACCTATGCAAAAGCGCTCGTGAGCGTGCAGGAAATGGCCTACTACTCGCCCATGATGACGATGGCTTTTGCAGGCAATCAACGTAAAAAACATTTACTCATGCGCGTGCAACGCGTACTGAATCAACCAAAATCTAACATCAATATCATGGAAAAAATGGCATCTACCACTATTTTAGTGGCCTTCGTCGCTTGCTTGGCCTTTGGCAGCAGTTATTCAAATAGCACGCCTAATTTGAATAAATCAACTACACAAGTATCTGATAATCAAACTATTAGTAACAAAAAAGATTTTTATTTAAAATATTATCTTGATGGCAAATTGGATAGTTTCCCGTTAGGGAAAAACATTGCGGACGGTAAATATAGCTTTAGTGACAACACGCAGCAGATTGATTTGGTTATAAAAGACAAGAACGTAATCCAGTTCAACATCAATGGGTTGGATGTGGCGAGTAAAGACATTCCCAAATTTGAAAAATTGATAGATAAAATTGTAAATGCAAAAAATGCGCCTTCATATCCCGATGAAATGGACTTGGATCGTTGGGGTAATTTCAATGGCGTGGACAATGCCGCTATGATTGATTTGGAAGGCGCAATCACTGACAAAAACGGTGCTTTGATCGATTTGGAAGCTGCTTTAGAACAGAAAAATGAAGCATTTTCGGATTTAAAAAAATATGGTATAAATATGAATGGCGATGGTGAAGACGAAATGACCATCACTGACAAAAAAGGCAACGCTACACACGTGATTTTTGAAGACCATAAAGCGACGCAAATCGTGATAGAAAACGGAAAAAACCAATCGAAAAGTATCCTATTAGAAGATGATGGTACGCTGATGATGGACGGAAAAAAGTTGTCACAAAAAGGCCTTCGTAAGTTAGGTTGGGAAGTAAAAGGCGATGCTTTGGAGCCAATCGGCGGTTTCAAAGATGTGCATTTCAACTTTCATGGTGTGCCAGATATGCCCAATATTCCTCCAATGCCCAACGTTAATTATCCTTTGCCTAATCCTAATGACTATAATTACCATTTCGATGACGCTACAGAAGATTTTTCAGATGAGTTGAGCGATAAAATTGAAGCAGCTTTGCTCAAAGACGGCTACATAAAAAAGGACAGACCAAGCTATTTTTCACTTTACGATAAAGTAATGATGGTTGATGATCAAAAATATGATGGCGATGTTTTGAAAAAATATAAAAAGATTTATGAACAAGCTACAAAGTCGAAATTCAAAACATCAACCATGATTAACATTAATTTTGGAACTGACGATGGCGAAGAAGAAGCAAATTCAGATGCAACTGAAAATAATGATTATAATGATGAAATTGCCAATGCGCTCTATCGTGATGGATTACTAAAAGACATCAACAATTTCAAAATTCATATTGATGATAAATCAATGGTCGTAAATGGTAAAAAAGTAAGCGATGCGCAATTTCAAAAGTATAAAAAAATATTTAAAACCAATAAAAATACAAATATTGACATTGTGAAAGATACAAAATAAGACACTATTTTTATTACATGGCAATAAATAATAAGTTTACCTTTTTACGCTTGAAAACATAGTAAATTCAAGGTTTTATTGAACAATTTAAATTTATTGCCCTTTTGAAAAAAAGTGTCCAAAATAATCATTTGTAAATAATTGATTAGCAATATTTTAAACAAAAAAAATCCCGTAACAAACGTTGCGGGATTTTCTTTTTATTATAAAAAAATACTATTCTTTTATCAATTTCTGAATCACGACCTGATCAGCTGCTTGTATGCGTAGCATATATGCGCCCGTTGGCAATGCTTCGGTAGCCAGTGTAGTCTGAAGATATTCGTCATAAACTGGTACTTCTTGGCTCATCATCAATTGACCATTGAGGGCAATCACAGAAACGGTTGCTGTCTTAGAGGCAATGCCTTTTGCATTGATATTCAACTCAGACTGAAAAGGATTCGGGTACATGATAGCTGTCGAGTTGTTGCTCACAAGCGCATTGGGCGCATTTACATACACGACAACCGTTATGAATGTCACTGAATATGCACCTTTATCGTCAGTTGCTTTTATCTTAAACGTATATGAACCTGAAGCCAAACCAGCCACAGCTTGCTCATACAAAGGCAATGAATCTGTACCAATCAAAGCGTCATTTCTGAAAAACTCAACTTTTTTGACTGTTCCATCAGGGTCTTTAGCATCGCACTTAATCGTAAATGCCGTTTGCGCTTTCACAGCAGAACCTTGTGGCTTCGGCTCTATGACATAAATAGTCGGTGGCAAGTTTTTGGGTGTCAAAGTAGTCGATACATAAATGCCTCGCGTGGTGGTGCTATAATAACCTTGGTTGTCGTAAGCGCGCGCACGAATGTTGTATTGTCCGACTGGCAATGTAGGAAAATTAGCACTATATGGCGCAATCGTATCTACGCCAACGATACTATCATTGAGGAAGAAAACAACTTTTTTGATAAATCCGTCAGGATCTTTTGCGTCCGCTTCTACAGTCAATGTAGCTGGTGCTAAAAACAAACCGCCTGTTGGTTTCGTGATACTCACGGTCGGGAATAGATTCGGTGCTTTCACTTGCTCCACGACAATACTTCTCGACGAAGTAACCGATGCGCCTTGGTTATCAAGTGCTTTGGCACTAATCTGATAATTTCCGATGGGTAGATTCGCAATACTCGCCTTGTACGGCGCAACGCTATCCGCCAAAATTAGCTTGTCGCCAATGTAAAATAGCACAGCGACTACTTTCCCATCAGGATCTTTAGCATTTACTTCAAGGCTAATATTAGCAGGTGCTGTAAAATAACTTGTAGTCGGTTGAATCCAAGTCACGCTCGGTGCTTGGTTTGGTGCTGGCGGTGTACCGACAATTATAGTACGCGAAGTGGTCGAATACGAACCTAAATTATCAATCGCTTTTGCTTTGATGACGTAAGTGCCGTTTGCAACGTTTTTCCAATCGAAAGTATATGGCGCGATAGAGTCCACGTACAAGATTTTGTCGCCATTATAGAATGTAACGCTTACTACTTTGCCATCTGAATCTGAGGCATTGGCGGACAACGTAATAACTGGCGCAGGACCAAGTATATAGGCCGAAGTCGGCGCCGTAAATTTCACTTCGGGATATTTGTTTTGCACTGGCGCACCGATCGAATATGAAATATATCCGATGCTGTACGCACCTTTGTTGTCTATGGCTTTCGCCTTGAATACATAGTTGCCAGCTGGCAAATTGGCCACTTGTTGCTCATAAGGAGCAATGCTGTCCACACCAATTTGAGTATCGCCTTGATAAAAAATAACTTTTTTGACCGTTCCGTCAGGATCTTTAGCGTCAGCTTTTATCAAAACCGTAGCAGGCAAAACTGTATTTAATGGCGTAATGTCTAATTTGACGATAGGCGCTTGGTTGATATTTGAATTAGTAGCTGCAATCGTAACGCTCAAAGTCGCCGTTGAAGTTGCGCCTTTATTGTCATACGCCTTTACGGCAAGTGTATAGCTACCGACAGGAAAGCCATTGATAGCAGCCGTATATGGCGCAATACTATCCACGGAATATACGCCAGCTCCAAAAGAAAATTCTACTTTTTTGATTGTACCGTCTATGTCTTTCGCATCAGCGTTGATAACCAAATCGCTCGGTGCTACAAAACCATTGTTGGATTTTACTTCTACTTTTACGGTTGGTGGCACATTCGGCACAACTGGTTTTGCGACCAATAAAGTACGACTATACGTCAGCGAAGCACCATTGTTATCAACGGCTTTGGCACGCAATATATAATTGCCTTCTGGCAATCCACTCAATGAAGCGGTATATGGCGCAACCGAATCTATTCTGATAAGATCATCATTTTTATAAAAAGCAACATAAACGACTGTTCCATCTGGATCTTTAGCGTCAGCTTTAATATCAAAAGTAGCTGGTGCTAAAAAACTATATGCAGTCGGTGCCGTGATAGCAACCGTTGGTGGCAAATTGGCTGCAACAGGCACTTGTACTTTTATTTCTCTTGTGACCGATGAAGAAAAGCCGCTATTGTCCGTTGCTTTTATTTTTACTTTATAAATACCGATTGGCAAACTGCTCAATGTAGCTGTATATGGTACAGTAGTGCTTGAGCCAATCAACACATCATTGTTAAAAAACTCTACTAACGTCACTGTGCCATCAGGATCTTTGGCATAAGCTTCCAATTTTATGGTGGCTGGCGGCGCAAATGTATAGGTCGTCGGCAACATAAATGCAACTGCTGGCGGTTGATTGTTTGGCGTGGTGCTGCCGTTGTTTACCGTAATAGATCTGGTAAAAGTAGCGGTAGAACCAAGGTTGTCATAAGCCTTTACCTTGAATTTGTAATCGCCTTGAGCCAAAGCAGCTATGGGCGTTTCGTAAGGCGCAATAGAATCCGTAACGAGCAATACATCGCCTTTGTAAAATTCTACTTTAGCAACTTTTCCATCATCAGTGACGTTGGCTGCGAGTGCAAAATTGGCTGGTGCTGTAAAAATAGAATTTACAGGGCCATAAAAAATAATGTTGGGTGGTTGATTGATTGCCGTTGTTTGAGCCGAAAGGCTAAATGCAATCGTGACGAATAGCACTGTTAGTGCTAAAAGATAGCGGTTTTTCATACCTGATAAGAAAATAAGTAATGGTTGAAGAATAAATGTTTTTTTCATTTATATTTTTAATCAGCCAAATATAAGATCTTATTTACTTAAAAAAAATATTACAATGTCACTTTTTGTGACATTGATTAATATGAATTAAAATTATTCTACTTCAATTTCTCCAACCAAATAAGTACGTGCATGACCCGTGATTTCGACCCTTGGCCCTGCATATTTGCAAGTTAATTCGCCTATTCTTTTTGAGATTTGTAAAGCAGTTAGCTTGTTTTTCATAAATTTTTCGGCCCAATAAGGTACCAATGTCGTGTGTGCAGAACCAGTCACTGGATCTTCGTCCATTCCAGCACCTGGAGAAAAAAAGCGCGATACAAAATCTACATTTTCGGCAGCAGCTGTGACAATAAAGCCACGCGTATTTACTTTACTTAAGGTATTAAAATCTGGCGTTAAATTCGCTACTTCGGCTTCCGAACCCAATACAACCATAAAATCTTCGCGGCCTTGATAGATTTCTAAGGGCTTGCAACCCAAGGCTTTTATGATTTGATCGGGTAACGAAACAGGTTTTAGCTTATCGCTCGGAAAATCCAAGGTATAGCTACCGTTTGTCTCTTGTCTGACTTTCAAGATACCACTCAGCGAATCAAACACAATTTCAGGATTTTTATATTTCAAATGATGATACAAGACATGGGCTGTTGCGAGGGTCGCGTGACCACATAGTTTCATCTCCATAGTTGGCGTGAACCAACGGATATGGAAACTTCCGTCTTGTTTTGGCACATAATATACCGTTTCGGACAAGTTGTTTTCCGCTGCAATGTCTTGCAATATTTCATCGGTTAGCCACTGGTCAAGTGGCACAACTGCCGCTGGATTGCCACCAAACAAGCGTGTGGTAAATGCATCTATTTGAAATATTTTTAGTTTCATATTTGTCTTCAATTTTATTTACAGCGTCAAAAATACAATAAAAGTTTTGGTTTCTGGATTTTCATAAAATAAAAAAGACGCAAGTTGCGAACAACCTGCGTCTTTTACTAAGATAATATTCGGAATGAACTGAATATTAGCCTTGTTTGCCTTGAGCCGAACGCAATGCACGTGGGATTTCGATTGTAACAATCGGAATACCGCCTGTTTGCATAACTTCGATGCCTTCAGCAACTTGAATGTCGCGAATACGCAATGATTGACCAAGCTCTAATGTAGAAATATCTACACGTACTTCATCTATCAATATTGATGGAAGACACTTGATCTTCACACGACGAACGTTCTGTAATAATTTACCACCCACTTTTACACCTGGAGATGCACCAGTGAAACGGATTGGCACTTCTACCTTTACAGGCGTACCTTCTATCAAACGAAGTAAATCCACGTGTACCAGAGCATCTGATACTGGGTGGAATTGCTTGTCTTTCAAGATACATTTGTACATTTTGCCACCCACCGTTACTTCCGCAACTTTAAAATCTGGTGTGTAGATTAATGAACGGAATGCCATTGGTGTAGCTGTAAAATGTATGTTTTCGCCACCACCATAAATTACGCATGGCACTTCGCCTGCGTTTCGTACTGCTTTTGACGACTTTTTGCCGACTTCGGTACGCACGCTACCACTGATTTGTACAACTTCCATGATTGTTGTTTCTTCCTGTTAAACTATGAAAATAATGTTTTTATCCACTTCTTTTCGGAAAAAAAAGTCT
>JAYUJV010000082.1:0-3750 GCA_043764975.1 Saprospirales bacterium | reverse complement strand
CATCGTCGTCTTGTACCAATTTTCCAGCTTCGCCTTCGAGTGGCGATACGTGATTGTCAGCACAAAATTCGAGGTATTGAGCGTAAGCGCCTTCTTCGGTTTCTGATACAAAAACCATTTGTTTTTCAACTTCGCCACCAACCGTATATAGCGGATTTGTGACATACCAAGCAGGGATTCTATGACCCCACCACAACTGGCGCGAAATGCACCAATCGCGTATATTTTCCATCCAATGGCGATATACGTTCTTGAATGATTTTGGAAAAAACTCAATCGTATCGTCCATTACATTTGTGAGCGCAGGTGCAGCGATGGCTTTCATGTCCACGTACCATTGCAACGACAAACGCGGCTCGACCACACTTCCAGTGCGTTCCGAACGGCCAATACTCGTTTTGTAAGATTCTAATTTGATAAAATTACCTGATTCTTCGAGCGCTTTTTTCATTTTTTTACGCGCCTCGAAACGATCCATACCAACAAAAAATTGCGCTTTTTCGTTGAGCGTTCCGTCTTCATTGAGCGTATCTATGACTTCGAGGTTGTATTTTTTTCCGAGTTCATAATCGTTTGGATCATGCGCTGGCGTTACTTTCAAAGCACCTGTTCCGAACTCAATATCGACATATTCGTCAAATATTATAGGCACTGAACGATTGACCAACGGCACAATCACACGCTTGCCTTGCAAGTGCGCATAACGTGGATCTTTCGGATTTACGGCAACGGCCGTAT
Organism: Saprospirales bacterium; assembly: GCA_043764975.1. Lineage (GTDB taxonomy): Bacteria > Bacteroidota > Bacteroidia > Chitinophagales > Saprospiraceae > JAYUJV01. The sequence continues at coordinate 3,012 of JAYUJV010000082.1, read as the reverse complement.
CGCCCATAATGGTTTCGGGACGTTGCGTAGCAATCGTAATCCATTCATTATCAGAGCCTTCTACCAAATATTGTACATGATATAAGTTCGATTGTTCTTCGTTGTGCAACACTTCTTCGTTCGATAAAACGGTTTTTGCCTCTGGATCCCAATTGACCATACGCAACGAACGGTAGAGTTTTCCTTTGTTATATAAATCCACAAAAACTTTCGTAACGCCTTGCGAGCGCACTTCGTCCATCGTAAAAGCCGTTCGATCCCAATCGCAAGATGAGCCTAATTTGCGCAATTGTTGCAATATAATGCCACCGTATTTTTCTTTCCATTGAAAAGCATACGCCATAAATTCATCGCGCGTCAAGCTGCCTTTTGTGATGCCTTTTTCTTCGCGCAACCATTTTACAACTTTGGCTTCCGTAGCAATCGAGGCATGATCCGTGCCAGGTACCCAACATGCGTTTTTGCCGTCCATGCGGGCTTTACGAATCAAAATATCTTGAATCGTGTTGTTGAGCATGTGACCCATGTGCAACACACCAGTCACGTTTGGCGGCGGAATCACGATACTAAATGGCTCGCGCTCGTCAGGTGTACTCGCAAAATATTTGTTGCTTTCCCAATGACTGTACCACTTGTCTTCTATATCCGAGGGTGTATATTTAGCTGATAACATATATATTGTTTAGTTGTTGAATTGTTTAGTTGTGTAGCTGTAACGCTGACAGGGTTTAGAAACTAGGAAAATAAAATTAATTTCATTTTTCTATAAATAAAAAATTTTCCGAGCCAATAACATGACTCGGAAAATTGAATTTTTTATTAAAAAGAAAAGAATTACAATTTGTATTCTGTAACGGTTGCTTTTCCTTTTGCTTTTGCAGAAACTACAAATAAGTGATCAAAACCATCATCCGTTGATACTGCATAATCTTTTGTACCAGTGATTAAGTTCAACATTTTAGGTGTCAATTCGCCGTGCGTAACGACTGCCAACGACTTGCCTTTACACTCTACCAAATTAAATTCTGTGAATGCTTCTAACGCGCCAGGTGTAAAACCTTCGTTGTGACAACCTTTTGCAGCAGAAACGGCTTCGGCTGTTGCAACCTCTGTTTTGTTACTCGCTGTGTAACAAATTTTTTCAAGGTTGATGCCTTTTATGAAGTTCGTAAACTTAGCAGAACGCGCTGCATCATCAGCATCTTGCACTTTTTGTGATTGAGAAATGATGTAAAAAGTAGTCGCATCAGCAGCGCCAGCACCTTCGATGGCTTCTTTTTTACCTTCGGCAGTGATGACATTTGTTCCTTCAATCGCTGTGACTTGCTTCGGCTCGCCTTTACAAGATACAAAAATAGAAACCAATGTGAGGGCATATAAGCCGAAAATTAATTTTTTCATGTTAAAATTTGTAATTTAATAAATAATAAAAATAGACCTTTTTAAAAAAGGAACTTCCATTTGTATGCAATAATATTATTGAAAAAAATTGATTATGAATGACTAACCGACAATTTAACTAACTGACAATTAAGACAAAATGCTATTTCAATTTTTTTACTTTTTCTTTTTTAGGCAACATCAATTGTGGCGTTGCATTTATCTCAATTTCTACTTGACCTTTTAGTAAATCCTCGAATGTTTCGCGCTCGCGGATTAAGTGACTTTTGCCTTCATGTATCAATATTTCTGCTGGTCTGAATCTCGAATTGTAGTTCGATGACATGCTATAACAGTAAGCACCCGCATTGCAAAAACACAAAATATCGCCCTCAATAATTTCAGGTATGATACGGTCAATGGCGAATGTATCGGTTTCACAAATATAGCCTACTACGGTATAGATTCGCGGCTTTTCGTCAGTATTTGAAATATTTAATATATGATGATATGAATCATATAACATCGGACGTATCAAGTGATTAAGTCCAGAATCTACGCCAGCAAAGAGCGAAGAAATGGTTTGTTTCACGACATTTACTTTCACAAAGAAATAGCCAGCTTCGCTGACCAAAAATTTTCCTGGCTCAAATTTCAATATCAAATCGCGACCATAATCTGCACAAAATTCATTGAAACGTGCTGACATTTGCTCACCCAATTCTTCGATATTTGTACTATAATCGCCTGGTTTATAAGCCACTTTGAAACCGCTACCAAGATCAACGTATTTCAAATTTTTGAACGACTTCGCTGTATTAAACAGAATATCAGCGCCTTGCAAAAACACGCCAATATCCAAAATATCAGAACCTGTGTGCATGTGAATACCATCGACCACGATTCCAGTTGCCTCCACTACTCTATGCACATGTGGCATTTGATGTATCGAAATCCCGAATTTTGAATCTATGTGACCAGTCGAAATTTTGTAATTCCCACCTGCCAATATGTGCGGATTCACGCGTATGCAAACTGGTGTACCAGATTTTAATTGACCAAATTGTTCGAGAATCGAAATGTTATCAATGTTAATTTTTACACCAAGCGACATCGCTTCTTTTATCTCGTCTATGCCTACACAATTGGGTGTAAAAATAATGTCTTGTGGTGCAAAACCAGCTCGCAAACCGAGTTGAACTTCTTGAATCGAAACACAATCCAAACCACTGCCCATACTGCGAAACAGACGCAAAACACTGATGTTCGACAAAGCCTTACAAGCGTAATTTATCTTTAACTCCTTGACATTGAACGCATTAATCAAACGATTATACTGACGCTCAATAATCGAACTATCATACACGTACAATGGCGCACCTTGTTCTTTGACCAATTCCATAGGATCAATGTTGCCCGAAAGCCAATATTTTAAATCACGATATTCCATACGTTTTAAAAAATCTTTAAAAAATAAACCCTATAATATTGATTTCAAAAGAACTCCTTTATCGGAATTTTGCGCAAATATACGCGTTTTTTTTGATGCAAAAAAGCGATTTATTATATTTCATTTATTTTAAATATTTAAAAACAAATTTAATACCATATTCATTTTTGAAATCTTAAAAA
>JAYUJV010000081.1:0-3750 GCA_043764975.1 Saprospirales bacterium | reverse complement strand
GTCAAATTCACAAAAAGATTTGTTGCTTTCATATCAATACATATATATTTGTATAAAATTTAAAAAATAATATTTAATATATGATGTATCCGATTGATTTAGTAGCGCCAATGTCAAAAGATTTGACAGATTTTGGCTTTACAGGACTCACAAGCCCTGAAATAGTAAATGACATTATGGAAGAATCGAAGACAGGCACTACCCTTTTGGTCGTGAATTCTGTTTGCGGTTGTGCTGCTGCAATGGCTCGCCCAGGCGTAAAACTTTCGTTGATGAATGACCGTCGCCCCGAGCGTTTGACTACTGTTTTTGCAGGTGTCGATAAATCTGCGACAGAACAAGTTCGTCAATATTTATTGCCTTATCCTCCGTCTTCGCCAAGTATTGCGTTGTTCAAAGAAGGAAAATTGGTTCATTTTATTGAGCGTCACCAAATAGAAGGCCGAACAGCTGAGATGATTGCTGATAATTTGAGAATGGCTTACGAAAAATTTTGCTAATATAATTGATTAAAAATCGTGATATTCTTGTCTGAATATCACGATTTTTTTTACCTTTACATATTCTAAATCAGTTTTAAATATTCATAACATGAAAAAAATTATATTTAACTTATTCTTAATCAATGTATTGTTAATAAATATAGCAAACGCACAATCAATCCTTTTGTCAGAAAATTTTGACAAATTGACAGCAGGTGCAGGTCAGCAATTACCTGCAAATTGGGTGGCGCGAAACGTAAACAAAGATTTTGCGGTTTGGGATATTATTGCAAACAATGCCAATAATCCGAGCAACGCATATTCTGCGCCAAACGCGGGCGTGATGGCTTTCGGCATCGATGGCAACAATGATTATTTGATTTCGCCGAAAGTAAATATGAAAAAAGGAGTTGCATATAAGGTAAAATTTCAAATGAAAGCCGTTGCAGCTGGTGGCAGTTTTGAAAAATTGGCTGTTCACGTTTCAAGCGACACAACAGTTGCTTACTTATCGACCGCATCAGCAATTTATAACGATGAAATGATCGTCAATAATGATTTTGACAATATAGAATTTACGTTTAAACCAACTGTCGATGGTCAATATGCTTTGGCTTTTCGCAGCTATAGCGACCCAATTCAGTTTTTGACAATCATTGATGATATACAAATCACAAGCCCGATTACAGCAACCGATGATGCCGAAACGATTGCTGTTTCGATGAGTCCAAATCCTGTGAAAGATGTATTGACAATCAAAAGTAATACGATGATAAAGTCGATTTCGATAGTGAATATAGAAGGTAAAAAAGTGTTTGAAAGCAGTCCAAATCAAAGTCAATTTGATGTCAATACAAGCGAATTGCCAAAGTGTGCATATCTTATTCGTTTAGAAAGTATTGATAATCAGACTTTTACGAAAAAAATAATTGTTGAATAATAACATCTTTTAACTATTATCGAATAAACGAAAAACTCTATTCTTTTATTAAATTTTCTGTTACAATAAGCAATTGACAATAAACAATTTCAAAACCAAGATTTTATATTGTAAAGATTTGCAAATTGCTTGTTGCCTATTTTAAACTTATCATTGCAAAATCAGGAAAAATCAACTTTCTTACGACTACTAATGTTTTTTACAAAATCTATATACTGTGAATTATTTTGAATTTTATGAAACCCCAATTTCGTTTGACTTAGACGAAGCTGCGTTGAAAAAGGCTTTTTTGAAAAAAAGCAGACAATTTCATCCAGATTTTTATACATTAGAAAGTGATGAAAAACAAGCTGAAGTGTTAGAATTGGCAACATACAACACCGAAGCCTATAAAGTATTGTCCGATAATTCGGCGCGAATGAAATATATTCTGGAACTCAAAGATGCGATTGCACCAGAAGGTCAAAATCAGTTGCCACAAGATTTTTTGATGGAAGCCATGGAAATAAATGAGCAAATAATGGAGTTGGAATTTGACTTTGATGAAAAAAATTATCAAAAAATAGCTTCAGAAATAGAAAATTTAAAAAATAATTTAAAAAATGAAGTTGAGCCAATTTTGCAACACTTTGATTTTGAACAAGTTAGCGAAAATGATTTAGAAAAGATAAAAAATTATTATTTTAAATCTAAATATTGCTTGCGTATGTCAGAAAATGTTTCTAAATTTGCATCGCTTTAGAAAAGTAACGACGCAAGTTATTGCTTTTACATCAAGCCGAAGTGGCGGAATGGTAGACGCGCTAGACTCAAAATCTTGTATGGGTAACTGTGTGTGGGTTCGAGTCCCACCTTCGGTACTAATTTTTAAAGACTTTTAACTCACGTTAAAAGTCTTTTTTATTTTCATAAACGTCGTAAGTTCTATATCTTTGTCAGAAAATAAACGACAATGAAAAAATACATTTTCCTATTTTTATTTCTTCCTTTTTTCTGCGCTGCTCAATTGACAATCACTGTCAATTCGATTCCGAAAAATACACCGCCGAACTCGACCATCTATATTGCTGGCAACTTTAACAACTGGAATCCTGCCAAAGATTCTTTGACTAAAAAACAGAACGGAACATATCAAATTACGATTTCGCCAACTAATGGATTGCTCGAATATAAATTTACACGCGGCGCATGGTCGAGCGTGGAAGGTACGAGCGCGAATGGTTTTTTACCTAATCGGAGCTACAATTATCAAGGCGGAACTGGAAACTTGACCTTAACCATTGATGGTTGGGAAGGGCAAACGACAACAACAAGCACAAAAGCAGCTAATGTATTGATTGTCAATGACTTCGATATGCCACAATTCAATAAAAAGAGAAGACTTTGGATTTATTTGCCACCAGATTATGCTCAAAACAACAACAAATATCGGGTGCTATATATGCTCGATGGACAAAATCTATTTGACAAATCTACGGCTTTCGGCGATGAATGGAAAGTTGATGAAACTTTGAATAAGTTGTATGCTGAGGGCGATAATGGCGTAATTGTGGTCGGCATCGACAACGGTGGCGCGAGTCGAATTGATGAATATACGCCTTGGAGTAATCCAAAATATGGTGGTGGAAACGGCAAAAAATATATGCAATTTATGGTCGAAACTTTGAAACCGTACATTGATGCGAATTATAGAACACTTTCTAATCGGCAAAATACCGCTATCGGTGGTTCGTCTTTAGGCGGTTTGGAGAGTTTTTTTGGTGCAATAGAAAATCAAAACATTTACTCTAAAGGTATGATTTTTAGCCCGTCTTTTTGGTGGAATCCAAATTGCTATCAGCAAGTAAAAAACATTGGCAAACAGCAAAATATGCGTTTTTATTTCCTCGCAGGTGGCAGCGAAGAACCTGACGATGATGTGGTTTTTAAGACAAAAGACATGGTTTCTACCTTAGAAAATAATGATTTTGACACAACGGCTATTAAGGCTTATTATCCAGAATATGGTCAGCACAATGAAGCCTTTTGGAGTAATGAATTTAAGGCTGCTTACCTTTGGTTGTTTCAAAAAACAACTGCTGTAAATGAAGTTAGTCAAGATGAAATAAAAGTAAGTCCAAACCCAAGTAGTGATAGTGTTTTGGTGCAAAATAATTCAAAATATCAGATACTTTTGTTAGAAATATTTGACATAAATGGTAGAAAAGTAAATTCAGTTACGATTGATGCTCAATCGCAAACAATTGATATACAGTCGATTAAGAAAGGAATTTATCAATTTATGTTTATTGATAAATCAACTAATAAATCAGTGCTGACTAAAAAAAT
>JAYUJV010000080.1:0-10746 GCA_043764975.1 Saprospirales bacterium | reverse complement strand
ATTGTCATTAGGATAATTCCATTCAAAATAATTGTAGCACTCCATGATAAAACGGTTCTTTTCAGCACGTCGCCAAGTCTTTATACTCGCATCGCCTGTAATAATTTTATCAAGTATAAGCAACTGATTATCAATGTGTTTTATCGCTTTTGCTTTTACAATTGTTATATCATCCTGCTTTGTTAATTTATGTTGTACTTGAAAAGAGTTTGGTATTTCATTGGGCGTAAGCAACATAAATTTGTTTTCTCTGTCGTTGTTTCTGACCAAATCTATATCGTTTATGAGGTTTTTAAAAAGCATTAAAAAATCTCTTTTACCATCTAAATGCGCCATCAGTAAAGTACGCATCACATTTGGTCCGATAGAAAATTTGTACTTAGCTTTTTTGCTTACGCCAATATTTTCCAAGTCGTTTTCGTTAAAAAAAGCGACCATTATATGCTCCTCGTTGTCAATAGCCAAACGCCAACGTTCTGTATCAACGCCAGATGTATTTTCGGGAAAAGTTGTAGAAAAAGTCACGTGGCGTTTTTTGACCATCGCTAATTTTTTTACATTCCTACCATCTTTTTCCTTGATTGTAACTAATTCTTCTTCAGTTTTGAAACATTCAAACATAAAATGACAACCAACTACCTGAAAATCAATTAGATAGCGCGTAGCAAAATACATAAAACTGTCTTTTTTTCTAATTTTTCTATCTTGTTCGTAGTAAAAATCGTAGTAATCCAATTCTATTGGTGTGCAAAGAATTTTTTGTTCAAAAGTACCTTCGTAAGTTTTTCCAAATCTCAATTTGCCCATTTCGGAAGTGAGTTCCTCGTTACGTAATTTGAAACGATAATAGACATTGAAATACTCCTCTTTATCGTCCATTTTATAGAGTTCGAGTTGTTTATCTTGAAAAGCGGTATCGCGCAAAAACCGATCAAAATCTACACGTTCTTTTATAAAATCACGCAAACGCTTCAATACATTTGCACCTTTGTCATTGAGGCGAAAAGTATCTAAAAGCAAGCGGTGAAAAGTATTTTTTGATACATGAAAAGGCATTTTGAGCGTATCAGGCGTATCTAAAATTGTGATTTCCAAATAGTTATCCAAGATAATTTCTACTTCATCTTGAAAATCGCCTACTTTTTTGGTAATTGTTTTTCGCAACTCATCAATACCAAGCATTTCATTGAAAAGGTCGTATTTTCGAGTTAATTCTATAAAATCTTCTACCGTTCCTTGTGTGCCTACTATTTTTTCTTTGTCCTCATTTTCTACTTTTTCTGTTGTAAAAAAAAGCGGCATTAGTGCTGTATCACGACAATACAAAGGCACATCATTGATATAAGAAATGAGTTTGTAGGCTTGTTGTCCGTTGCGCGTTTGTTGTTTTTCGCCAACTTCCATGCCGTTTAGCATATTTTCTGTATGCCCATAATGCTGACGCGTTGCACCGTCACGATGCGTATAAAAACGAAAAACCTTATGCAAAAGGTGGTGTTTATCGTTGTCGTTGCGCTTGTAACCTTTGCATTGTTGCAAAAAACGGGACATTTCGCCACTTGTCAAAAAGAAACTCAAAAAGAAAATACGAGCATCTTTTTTGAAAAACCATTTTCCTTCGTGGTCTGAAAAAAACTCGCGTTTAGTTTTAGCATCTTCTTCGTAGCGTTCTACATCTCTTGGATATTTTCCGCTAAAAGACAAAACGGCATCTTGATGAAAATTATTAATCGATTTCATCAATTTTTTTTCTACTTCCAAAACTGAATTGTCGTGATATATATGCGAATAAAAATTGCGAATTTCTCTCAATTTATTGAGCATACTGACAATCAATTTTTTGTCTTCTTCCGTAACAGCCGAACCATCGCTGTTTTTATCCGAGCGATAGCCTTTCCAAATGTAATCTCTTAATTTCGGAAAAATTTTGCCCGTAGGGTCAATCGCGTTATCGAGCCATGTTTCAAATTTAGTTTGTATTGCTTGCTCTTGGTCTTTATCTTCTATGAACACATGACCGAGCGAAAAACAAACCATACCTGCTACCCGAAAATAAGCAAGGTTATAGAAAAGTGCAAAGGCAGGTGTTTTTCCACCTGTAAAAAGCTCAAATTGAGTTGGCACATGATTGCTGCGTTGAGATCTAAAATTAGTTTTTTCCATTGGTGTCAGTTTCTTTTGAGGTTGTACAATAAGTTTCAAAATTTTGATAAACGGCGGTCATCATCCATCTTTTACGCTCGCGCATCAGCCGAACACAAGCGAAAATAGAGCAAAAGCAAAATGCAGCTATAAAATAAAATGGAAGACTCAGATTTACAATATATGTTTTGGCAACTATTGCGCTTATCAACAAAAAAAATGTTGCCATTATAAATACTACGACTGCACTACGAAAAAAGCCAAATTGCGCCATCAACAATGCAATTTTATCAGATTTTTGCTTGGTTTCGAGCAGCACATAGCTTTGGTCAAAAAAGTTTTCAGATTTTTGGACACTCACCGTTTCACTTTCCATAAAAGCATATCCAAATTTATTGACGCAAAGTGCATCTAAACGTTTGGCTCTTTCTATGTTTTGATTAAGGTAAATAAGCCATACCTGTTTTTCGCCCATGCCTTTGTATTCCCATTTTCGAGCAACAAAACTAACCATATGCCCTACATAATAACTCAGAAAAAAGAAAGGCACTAATAGGTAATTGCTATCGCCCATGACGATAAAACTTTCCAATCGGAAAAAAGGATGAATGGCATACGCCAAAAAATAAAGCAGCGTGCCGCCAGGCACAATAAAAGTCAGTAAGTCAAAAATACCAAGTTTGTCATTTTGCATACATTTTCATTTTAAGGTTATAAAAATATTTTAAACATAAAGATATAAAATATTTGAATACCAAAAAACAAAAAACGTCGCCGAAGTTCAAGACTTCGACGACGTTTGGTAATGAGTCGTTTTTTCCCTACAAAATTAGGGCAGAGACAACAATGATTGGTTTTATAATTTGCCCGAATTAGTTGTTATTACCCTACAAAATTAGGGCTTCGACAACTTCTAAAATTTCATTTTAAAAATGAGTGCGTTGTTATTACCCTACAAAATTAGGGCAGCGACAACTACAAAGCACAACGTGGTGCAATCGCAGCAGTTGTTATTACCCTACAAAATTAGCGCATCGACAACCAGTCGGAAACATGAAACGTAAAACGTATGTTGTTATTACCCTACAAAATTAGGGCTTCGACAACGCTATTACAGCGTGGAAGTACAATACAATTGTTGTTATTACCCTACAAAATTAGGGCATCAACAACACAACACAACACAACAAATTTTGAAGCAATCACACGTTGTTATTACCCTACAAAATTAGGGCATCGACAACAATATCCGAAATTGTTAGAGTTCTTAGCTTGTTGTTATTACCCTACAAAATTAGGGCAGCGACAACACAGATGAAGATGGCATGACGCTAATCGACGTTGTTATTACCCTACAAAATTAGGGCATTGACAACCGCAAAGAAATTTGGGAATTGGTGCTTTTAGTTGTTTTTACCCTACAAAATTAAGGCAGCGACAACCGCAAAGAAATTTGGGAATTGGTGCTTTTAGTTGTTTTTACCCTACAAAATTAGGGCATCCACAACTAATAAGATTAATAATAATAAAGAAATCATGTTGTTATTACCCTACAAAATTAGGGCATCGACAACAATACGAAATTTATTTGCATCGATTTTCATGTTGTTATTACCCTACAAAATTAGGGCATCGACAACAGCTCCTAAACGCGTAGCAATTGAAATGTTGTTGTTATTACCCTACAAAATTAGGGCATCGACAACCAGGTATGAAGAAACAAAAATTGCTGAAAGTTGTTATTACCCTACAAAATTAGGGCATCGACAACATACCCTTCATAACGAACTGATATATAACGACTTAGGTTGTTTTTTAGATAAAAAAAATGAAACAAAATACTGCTAAAAGACATGATTTAGGTTGTTTTTTTGATTCTAACTGTAAAGATACGAAGAATTTAGAAATATTGAAAAAAAGCCTTCAAATCAAAACGATTTGAAGGCTTTTATGTTTATAATATATTGATTATCAATTATTTAATAATAAAAATGCAAATCGAGTGTATGTACAGGTCGCGATCTGTCACTACACTACGAAAAATCCTACATTTTCACTACCTTAAATCTTTTTTCTCCAATCTCTATCGTATAAACGCCATTGCTAAACGCGCTTAAATCTACGTTTTCTACTACGTTTTCGTATTGTTTTACCAATCTTCCAGTCGAATCAAAAACGCGAACAGTTTGTGAAACAATATCTGCTTGTATGTGTATAATGCTATTTGTCGGGTTTGGGAAAATCGAAATTTCATTATTTTTAGTCTTATTTTCAATAAAAATAATTTTACTGTATGTAAATGAACCATCAAAATCGAGCATTTTTAACCTGTAATATTGCTTGTTTGTAGGTGTTTTATCTGTAAAAACATAGTTATTGTTTTCAGTTCTATTCGTCGCTTTTTGCTCATTAAGGTATTGAAAATCAACGCCATTTGTACTTTTTTCTATTTCAAAATGACTTACATTTCGCTCTTGTGCAGTTGTCCAATAAAGCGTATTTTCATGTAAATTGGTATTTTTTCCTTGAAAATCAAGTAATTCCAAAGGCAATAAAGCCGAAGTAGAACTGATTAAAAACTGCGAAAAACTATTCACACCTGCAAACGTAACTTGATTGCTTCCTACGCTGACACTACTCGCCGAAATAGGCGCGTCCCAAGCTCCAAAAGACACCGAATTTCTTTTGTACATCATATAGTTACTCGCACTTGTATTTTGTAAAAAATTAGTAGGCGGCGAAAAAGTCAATTGTGCATTCAATCCAGTATTAACCGTTCCATAATTATTGATAAGCCAATAATTTGATGTCGTTGTGCTTGCAGTCGCCACCGTTCCATTCGGAGCAATACCACTAAGATTCGTGACCACCACATCACCACTCGGAGCTGTTCCAAAATTGATACTCAAACCAGTATTGGTAGGCGAATTGAAAGACGTAACACCAGTTGAAGTAACCGTTTTTGTGGTCACAACGCCAGTTCCGACCGCTGCCATCGAAGCAGTATAAGTTGGACTACTTTGCAACGTCAAATCATAAGAGCGAATAACGTCCACGCAAGTTCCGCTACTTTGATTAAATTGATAATAACTAAACAAACCGTTATCGGCTTCGCTTGCGGGCGAAGTCAAGTGCATTTGCTCACGGATTTCAGCAGTTGTCAAAGCGCGTTTCCAAATTTTGACTTCTTCTATTTGCCCATGAAATTTTCTCCAACTCGACGTTTGCGAGCCAATATTCATCACGCCAGAAAACGGACGCGTACTGTTATCGCTCAAAGTAACCACCGATGGCACACCATTTTTATAAACAGTTGCTTGTGTTGGCGTTACAACGACCGCTACAAAAGTCCACTCATCATTCACGATTTGGTGTATCGTTGATGATCCCCAATTTTGATGGTAACGCAAATTGCCATCATCTCTGACATAAAATCCAGGATATGAACCAGTTACAGGCGCAGCAGGAAAAAATACAATGGTTTCGTTGTCGCTATAAGCTACATTATCTCTTTTTATCCAAGCCGAAAAAGTTACATTTTCAGAAGGAACTGTGATTGCCGCATTTGTAGTATATGCAGTACCGTTGAGCGTCAGCGCGTTGCCAGGTGTAGTTGCCGCAACACCAGTTTTCATTAAATTATAAACGTTTGTTTTTACAATTGCGCCGCCTGTACTCGTTATCGTAATCGGATAACGACCTCTTACTACACTTGATAAGTTACTGATAGTCAGTGTTGTAGTAAAATTAGGCGCAAGCGTAATTGTATTTTGTCCATTAGGAAAAGTAGCGGTTGCACCAGCAGGAACGCCAGCCAAAGTCAATACAACGGTGCTTGAAAATGTACCTAATTTTTGAGCAGAAACGTCTAACGTAGTAGAAGTTTGGGTATAAATTACTTTTTCATCCGTCGAAATTTGAGTATTTAAACCTGAAATACCAGCGTCAAATATTTCAAAATTAGCATTATTTATATCAAAAAAAACGTTGTTCACGGCCTCTACCATGATGCGTTTATTTGTGCCAGGCGAGTTCGGGAAAAGCACGTTTGCACTACCATTGTTCGGAACGGTAGCGAGCAAAACAGGATATGTCAAACCGCCATCATTAGAAAGTCGGATGTTCACATTGATACAATTCACAGGTGCATTTTGCGTATTATTGGTGTTCCAAGTTACCGTTTGCGTCGTATTTCCAGTGATGACATTTCCAGCAGTATTGAACCAAGTAATGTCAAAAGGGCCACTTGCGCCATCGACATTGAAACGCAAATTTTTGAAATTCACACCGCCGCCACTTGTAAAGTTATCCCTTACGATAAATCGAAAATTCAGTTTTCGAGAAGCAAAAGGCATTGTTTCGCCAGCTACAAAATTATTTGGAATAAGATAACTCAAATCAGGAAAGTAACGCGTTGTGCCGCCAGTTTCAGGAAAAACTGACCAAAATAGAGGTCCAGTATTCGTCGGAAAATTAGGTGTATCAAATGTAACCGAAGAAGTATCGTTTTCTTCCCAAGTATAAGTCAGCGTTTGTCCAGCGTTCGCATCGGTTGCCGTTGCGGTCAATTTGAAAGGCGTAGATTTCGGTATATAAAAACCGCCCGAAGGCATCGTAATCACAGGAATTGCATTGCCAGTCGCCAATTTTTGCGAAGCATTACTAGAAGAACTGTAACAACCTTGCGTGAATTTATCCATCGTATGACTACTATATTGGTCACCAGAAGCCGAACGCGTTGTGCTACGATGCCCCATAATTGTACCTCCAAAAGTTGTCCGAATACCGCTTTCTGTAATAATATTATGGCTCGAACCGCCCATGTGACCAAATTCATGTATAAAAATTTCGTAGTCAGGATTTCCAATGCCTTTTGCCTTATTTGTAGAGTGTAAACTGCCGACATTCGCCCAACCTCCGCCGATACCGTCGTTGTGCAAATATCCTACATCATAATTTGTATAACCAATAATATTGTTAATGGTCGCATCAGAATAACCCAACAAAGTCGTGGTCGGAACATACGGAGGCGAAGGAAAAGGTTGGGTAGCTGCATTTGTAAAAATAAGCAAATTATTGTTAGCGACCAATTCCATTTTCACACTTACATCACGAATCAGTACGTTATTAGAAGTATTTACTAAATTTACCAACCAAGTTATCGCCGTAGAAACGACACCTCCAGCAATCGTAGCAGTCGCTTCTGCGCCCATCGCCATCGCTGCTCGATACACGAACAAAGTATCGCCAGTTGGATGATACGCATCGCCAGGCAGAGCACTCGGATTTACAGTTGGTTCGCCTCGTCCTGCACCTTCGAGCGCAACGTGCGTATCGTGTTCGCCTGCGCCTACATTACACCAATCAGCTTTGTGTTGTGGTTTTCGCGGGTCGTTTTTAGCTTCAAAAACGATGCTATACGCCGCATTATTTTTATCAGGCTCTATATAATAATTTCCAGATATCATCTGAGCCGTTCCCCAAACGCCATCTTTTGAAAAAGTCAAACTCAGCATTTCGCTTGTATTTTGACGATTATTGCCTGAAAAAGTATGAATATCAGGATATTTTGCAGCTAAATCAGGGTTCATCGGCGTAGTTGGATACATCATAAAAGTTTCTTGTACTTCGCTATTCGGCAAGGTCAAAGTGACTTCCATAGATTTACCTTCCAGTAGTTTGCGTTCTATATTGTTTTTAGAAATATCCCAAACCGAGTAGCGATTTGGCAACTCATGCAAACCATTTTTGCCATAACGCAAAGGTTTATAATTTTGAGAAACTATCGAAATTTCTGTTTGTGCAAAAAGTGATTGTATGAAGAATAAGAAAATGACTGTAAAATAAAATGCTCTCATATATAAAATTTTAATATTAAATGATTGAAATATTTTTTATATTGTATTTTTAAAATTATTTTATAAATAATTGATAATCAGAATCTTATAAGCTAATGTATCAAAATTTATTCCATATTTAAAGCTACAGCTTTAATATTTGAAAAGTAATAAGGGCTGATTCAAAAAATAATCTACCCGATTTTACTCGTCTTTTGAACCAATACTGCGTTACAAAAAACGGTATGTAGCCCTGCTACACCCCATTTTTTGTGCCTTGTCTTGGCTCAAAATACTTCCTAAAATTTGGGTATCTTATTTCTTGTATCACCCCTAATTTGAAATATCTAAAAAGTAAATGAGAGGGGGTATTCAAGAAGATTGAAGTAAAAAAAGTTTAAATTAAAGTGCCTTTGATACATTTTATAGTTGTATCAATTCAATCTATTTTCAAATTATGTTATTATTTCATCGCTCGCTTCCAACTATAAAAACCATACGCCGCAATAACACAAAACAACGCATACTCAATAGAAAGCAAAAATAAAGATTTGTAGAAATAAATTAATGCAGCCACAATATCCACAACTATCCACAAAATCCAATTTTCGATTTTTTTGTGCGTCATCAAGATTTGGGCTATGATGCTACAACTCATCACAAACGTATCCGAGTAAGCGTAAGCCGCTGGCGAGGGGAAAAGACTCGGCAACCAAAGGTGTAAATGTGATGTTACATAACCCAAAACAAGAGTGCCGATAATCGATAAAATAACTACATAAAGCCTATTACTATTATCTAAATAACTGACTATCAATTGATTATTCTGATTTCCAAAACCTTCTTTTGGATTTGACCATTGCCACCAACCAAGGAGATTCGTGACAAAAAAGAAAATTTGCAAAAACATATCTGCATACAAATTGCTTTGATAAAACAAAAAAAACAAGAGTATGACGTTCAAAATACCAATCGGCCAACTACTTATTTTTTCAAAAGCCGTCAAGACAACCGCCACAATGCCAAACAAAGTTCCCCACACTTCGAGCCAACTCACGCCGTTGCCGAAAGCATAAAAAGCAAAGTTATTGATTGAAAAATAATTGGTCATTTTGTTTGAAATAAATATATTGTGTATGATTTTCAGTTTTATAAATGATAATCAACCTTTCAAAATCGAAATATAACGTTCCAAATTACCGATTACGGTTTTTATTATCAATGTTTTAAAATCAACTTTTTCGATGTCTAAACTTGCTGCTTCAAGTGCATCGTAATAAGCCAAACGTTGCTCAATATTGCCAGATAAAATGGCATACGGAAAATGATGTTGCAACAATATTAAGTTCATAATCAACCTTGAAGTTCGACCATTCCCGTCTATAAATGGGTGAATGGAAACCAATCGCTCGTGCATTTCGGCTGCTAAAATGATGGGATGTAACAACAATTTATTTGATTCATAAAACTCAAAATATGCGGTCATCAACGAATCGAGTAAATAAGGTTGAGGCGGAATATGCTGACTTCCACTTATCAAAACAGGTAATCTTCTGTAAACACCAGCATTTTCACGGTCAATACTATGCAATATTATGCCATGAATTTGCTTCAACACACGTTCCGAAATAGGTATTTCGTCTTTAACAATGGCTTCGATATAAGCCAACGCTTCTTCGTGGTTGATGGCTTCAAGATGTTCTCGCATTGATTTGCCACCTATCGTCAATCCTTTTTCGATGACCATTTGCGTTTCGCGCAACGTGAGCGAATTTCCTTCTATTTTATTACTTTCAAAAATCAACTCAATACGAAAAGCCTCGCGAATCCGTGCATTATCCAACGTTTTTCGCAATTCATTTAATTCATTTTTCAATGAATCCGCTTTTTCAAGTAATTGATTGATTGACATTTTTTTTAACCACTCATTTTAATACAAATAAAATTTACCCATTCCAAATCTCCCACGCTCGCTCGGCTTGCAAATGCAACATTTCTAGTCCGTTTTGAACACGAGCGCCGCGCGCTTTTGATTTTTGCATAAACGCTGTTTCTTCGGGATTATATATCAAATCAAAACATAAGTCATTGTTTTTCAATAACTTATAAGGAATTTTTGGCGACATTTCTATATTCGGACTCATGCCAACTGGCGTGGTATTGATTACTATTTTCTGTTTTCGACTGGCCGTAAAAATATCTTGCAACACAAAATACGGATAAAATTCTTGCGTTTCTTTGCGCGAAACCATAAAAAAAGGCAAGCCTAATTTTGTTAAAACATAGCTTACAGCTTTTGATGCGCCGCCAGTTCCCAACACAAATGCTTCAAATTCGATGGTCATTTGCGGTTTCCAATCCATAAATTTCAGAAGCGATTGCTCGAAACCGTATATGTCCGAATTGTAGCCAATCAACTTTCCATTTTCGATTTTTATGACGTTCACAGCGCCAACAGCTGTCGCCGTTTCGTCTATTTCGTCGAGATATTCCATGACCGAAACCTTGTATGGTATCGTCACATTCAAGCCTTTAAGGTTCGGATATTGTTGTATCAATGAAGGCAATTGCTCGATGCTATCCAAAGGAAAAAGCTCATATTGTGCATTTTTTATGCCTCCTTTTTTAAATTTATTTTCAAAATATTGCTTCGAAAACGAATGGGTCAGCGGATAACCAATCAGCCCATATATGTCATTTTTGTCCATTATGCTTTTGCGTATTTTGCTTTTAAAAATCCAATAATCATCGGTAAAACTGAGATGGC
>JAYUJV010000079.1:0-1375 GCA_043764975.1 Saprospirales bacterium | reverse complement strand
AGCGCATCATGGAGGCTTATCTGAATGTGATCGAAATGGGTGACAATGTGTATGGCGCACAAGCCGCTTCTATGATTAATTTTGGCAAACAAGCCAAAGATTTGCGCCCAAGCGAAGGCGCTTTGATTGCAGCTGTATTGCCAAATCCAAGAAAATTTTTGGCAAAATCGCCAACCGCTTATATCACAAAACGTCAAAATTGGATCATGCACCAAATGAATGCTTGGGGCGGATCGATTGACTTGAATAAGATTGACGAAAATTGAGTTTCAATAAATAATTAAACAATTGGCAAAAAGCAAAAAACAACTTTTGACAAAAATTTGCTTGTTGCTTATTGCCAATTGTTTCTGAAAATTAATAAAATATTGGACGTTAAACTACAATTATATATTGCCCAAATTTCTAAGCAATTGTATAATCCTTTGATTTACAATCCTTTAATACGTCCACCATCTACAGGGATATTAATACCAGTAATATAAGCAGCAGCTGGCGAAGCCAAAAAAGTTGCGGCAGCCGCAACTTCTTCTGGCGTGGCGAATCTACGCATCGGAATTTCTTGCATCATTTCTGTTGCGGCTTCGACTTCTGAAATACCTTTTTTTACAGCATTGTTTTTGATGATTTGCGCCAAACGTTCAGTACTCGTTGCGCCAGGCAACACGTTATTGACCGTAATCCCGAAAGGCGCAACTTCGTTTGAAAGTGTTTTAGCCCACGAAGCCACCGCGCCACGTATGGTATTCGATACGCCCAAACCTTCTAAAGGTTGTTTTACGGACGTAGAAATAATATTGATAATGCGACCAAAACCAGCTGCTTTCATACCAGGCAAACAAAGCATCGTGATAGCATGATTGGCAATTAAGTGTTGCTCGAAAGCAGCCAAAAATGCACTTGTTTCGGCTACTTGAATCGTACCAGCCGCAGGCCCACCACTATTATTAATGAGTATATGTATTGGCTTTTGCGTAAGCAAATCGCCAATTTTTGCTTGTATATCCGACAGATTACTAGAATCTACGCATATATATTGATGTTGCTGACTGTTCGGCGTTGGCAATGATTGCATGGCGTTTTCTAAATCCGCTTGGCCACGCGCTGCCAATGTAACGGTTGCGCCCAACCCCGCTAACTCATTGGCGATGGCTTTGCCAATGCCTTTACTTCCGCCACACACGAGCGCATGATACGGTCTAAAATCTAAATTCATATTTATTTATTTTATAAAATTGAGGTGTAATTTGGGATTAATGAAATAGAAAAACGATTTTTTGTAACTATCCAGCATAGCTAGAGGTAGTAGGGATATTGACGATATAGAGAATAGCGTCCCAAACGGATTGGCCGTTTTTGATGGCAGTATCAATAA
>JAYUJV010000078.1:0-10762 GCA_043764975.1 Saprospirales bacterium | reverse complement strand
AAAGCCATCAAGATTTGGGGCGATGTGAATACCAATTATCCGACCTACAAACGTGCTGGCGATGCGCTATTTATGCAAGCCTTCACGTTCGATGAATACTTACACGACAAAGACAATGCCATCACCTATTATAAGTCGTTTATCAATAATTATCCGAACCATAGCATGAAAGCCAATGCAACACAATTGCTCTCATTACTCGAAGGCGGAAAGGATTTGAATGATATTATAAAGGAATTTGAGCAAAAAAATAAATCCGAAATTGGAAAATAGTTCTTTCTTAATTAAAGAAATTAAGGGAATTAAAATAATTAAGATAATATTTAATACATTGATTTTCAACGTGTTGTGTTTGTTTTTTTGATTTAAGATTCTATAATAAAGAATTTGGTCTGTTTTGAAATGTGTCACACCTACGGCGTTCAAAAGAGGTATTGGAGATTTTATGTTTTTACCGATATATCATGCCTAACGGCATTATTCTGATAGCAAATGCCGTTAGGCATGATATATCGGTAGTTGACAAATGACAACCCCAAGTCGCATAAGCTCCGTAGGTGCGACACCTAAGATTTATAGTGATATTTTTAATTGTTTAAAGTGAAAAAATAAGTCTAATATTCTGATAATCAATACTTTGTTACCTTATTTTAAAATAATAAAATGAAATTTTTAATAAAAAATACCTTCTTGTTTTTGCTCTGTATATTCGTAAGCACGCAAGCGATGGCGCAAGAAACGACTTGGAAACGGCTCTCGAAAGTCACGTTCAAGAAAGAATATGACGAACTGATGGGTTTCAATGTCGATAAGCCTGTGTTTGCCAAAGATGTGCAAAACATGGACGGCAAAGAAGTGACCGTGAAAGGGTACATCATACCGACCAATGGCTATAAAGGGCAAAAAGAATTTGTGTTTTCGGCATTTCCGTACAATATGTGTTTTTTCTGTGGCGGCGCTGGCCCCGAATCCGTGATGGAGATTGAAGCGGCAACGCCGATTACTTATACCACCGAGCCAATCGTGCTGAAAGGTACGTTGCACCTCAACGGCAGCGACATCAATCGGCTCATGTATAATGTTAGCAACGCACGAAAAGTTGAGTAAAATTTGTAGATTTCCGACATAATATGTACCTTTGAAGACTGAGAAAATTTTTACCAAAACAAACAACATACTATGGGACGTGATTCTCGATTTATGACCATCGCAGCGATACTAATATTGGCCATTGCAGCGACTATTGTGCAATTTAGCCCGAAAAAAAAACACGACACTTCAGATCGCATCGTGACCGATGCTAAACCAAGTACTGACGTGCGCGACATCAACGGCGATGTGGTGCACGCCAATGATCCTACGCCAACCACGATTTATAAGCCAACTGATACAAAAGATCTCAACTCGCTTTATGACAACATGAAAAGCAATGATGTTACGACGACCAAAACATCGAAAGATGCTGGCACGACCGTTGCTTCGGTTGATGATTTTACGAGTAAAGGTGGCGATGTGACCGCAAAGCCAAAGGTAGAAATAGTGAGTACAAAAGTAAGCGTAAAGCCAAAACCAATCATAAAATCTAATGATTTTACAGAAAAAGGTGGCACGATAGATCGCAAAGGCATACCCAATAATTTACCGAACGCGTACTCGAATGAAAAATATTTGCTCGATGGTTACCTCGTGACTGTAGGTGCGTTTGCGAACAATGAAAGCGTGATGCGCCAAATCGAAAACCTACGCATAAAGGGTTTTGACAATGCCAATTTCGGAAAATTCGAGTTTGCACCAAGTCTAAAAGTTGTCTATGCAGGTAAATTTGACAACGAAAAAGCAGCACAAAACCTTGTAAATACCTTACGTAAAAAAGGCTTCAAAGAAGCCGCTGTGCGTAAGCGTTTTTAAAATAATATTAAAATAAATAATTTATAAAGCATTGATTTTGAATATTTTATAAATAAATAAGATATAGAAAAAGCGTTTTTCAGCAATGAAAGACGCTTTTTTTGTTAAGCAAAATAATGTTTTACTCCAAAGTTTGCCATCACGATTGCAAGTCCCTCTGTTTTACGCCTTCCCTTTTGGGGAAGGTTGGGATGGGGCTACAAACCTTGCCCAACCAACCCGAATCACGACCAGCAAAATGGCGAAGATGATGAGTACCGTCTGAAACGGCATATACGAAAACACCATTATATGTGTACGATCTATGAACCACATAAAAATTAAGGTTGCGCTAATCATCATAATCAAACCCGATAGTTTATCGAATCCTGGAATATTGTTGAGGTCGGCATTGCGCTTCGTGATGACGATGGTCGCAATCATGCTCAAAATAGGCACGATTTGGATATAAATATCGGTTTCGAGAATCGGTCTTTTTTCAAATAAGAAAAAGTAAATGCTCAAAGTCACTGAAAAAATACCTGGTATGCACACCAAATACAAAAGAGTAGAGTACAGGTATCGCCACGGACTGATGTTGCCTTCGCCGCTGCCCATGAGATTGGTCAAGAGCGCAATGAGTGGTATTGACGTAAAAAACGTCAGTATATAAAAAGGGTTTTCGCCCAATAATTTAAAAAAATCGCCGAGTGTCATTGTCTGTTTTGTTTATAAGTTCTAATGATATGGTTGTCCGCTTAAAGTTGCTTGAAATAAGTATAAAATGCTGATTAACAATTAATTAGATGTCATTTTTGTTGTGATTGATTTGATTTAAAAACGGCTTTTTATTCTATTTTACGTGTGCCTAAACCGAGAGAATCTTGTCTGTGTTTGAGCATTGATAAAATATTTTTGAATTCATTAGGGTTTTTATATTGAGTTTTTATATTTTTTAAAAGACTACCTTTGTTAGTAGATATTTGAAATTCAGTTTCGTGTCCAAAAGGAGTTTTAGTAAAATAATAATTATATAATTGGATTTCTATAGAATCTCCTTCATTATAACACCAAAGATCAGACTCATAATTTAAAGTATTAAATTCTCTACTTTGCGATTTATTCAAATGATATAAACCGTCTTTTTTTTCGTTAGGATTATCCCAGCTATCAACACTTCTAATATATTTTTCATGTGGCCAATTGTCTGGAAAAGGTGCTAATCCCAAACGTTCTCTTTCTCTATCAAAACGTTTTCCATACCAAAAGTCGTTGTAGAAAAAAATATGAAAACACAATAAAACAAGTACGGCACCTCCAAGTATTTTCAATACGATTGGTTTCTTAATAAGAGGATTCACTTTGTAAGACGTATTGTTGACGGCTGCTCTTTTAGATAATTCTTTTTGAATATTTGATAAAATCACCACTGAGAATAATGTAGGAAAAGAAGCAGTACTAATAAGCATTGGTGATAGTTTCTCGAATACCCACAAATAAAATATTATTGGTAAATATAATTGAGCAAAAAAAAATGCAATATTTGCTATTTTTTCCCTTTTAAGCAACTGCTCGTCACTCAGTTTTTCTAAATATTTTTTTATCATAGCGTTTTATTTTTTAGGTTTTAGGAAACAAGGCATTCAATCGTTTTACAAAAATAAGCAAATAATATTAATTGGAATTTAAAATGACTTATTTTTATTTTAAAAAACTGATTATCAAGTGTTTGTGTTCGTTTGTGTTGCGTCTTGTTTGCTGTGTTTCCAACGTTTATGCGACCAAAGCCAAGGCGAAGGATTGTTCAGAATCACGTTTTCGAGGCGATTGGCGTATAAAATACTGATGTCTTTTGCGCTCATTTCGCTTGGATTTTCGCAAAGTAAATCAATGGTTGTGCTATAAAAACCACGTTTGGTACGTTGTGTTTCCATAAAAAAAACTGGCATATCGTAAGTATTGGCCAACGTGCCGACGCCATGTAGCCAAGCCGTATCGCGCCCCAAAAACGTGAGCCAATGTGTCGTTTTTAGGTTCGAGGGCGATTGGTCGCCCATGAGTACAAATAGGCTTTGCTTACCTTCGTGCGCTTCGAGGGCTTTTCGGGTTTCGTAAGTAGCTGCCAAATACATACCCCATTTTCCTCTTTTGGCATTGAGCCAATCTTCTAAATATTTGTTAGTCAAGGGTTTATAGATTCCGACTATTTGTGGCTCGAACCACAAACTCCAACCCAACACACCCCATTCCCAATTGTTGTAATGGCCGCCAGTCAAAATTCCGCGTTTTTCGCCTTGCAAATATGGCAACACAATGTCGGGATTTTCGATGCGATAGCGTTTACGGAGCGATTCGGCACTCATCGTGAGTCCTTTTATGCCTTCTATCGTGATGTCCGCCAAGTTGCGATACGTAGCACCCAATAGTTCGTTGAGTTCGTTTTCGCTTTTGTTCGGGAAGCATTTGCTCAAATTATCCATCATCACGCCACGTCGATACCGAATGACGTAACGCAATAAAACATACAGCGCATCAGCCAAGCCATATAACAACACAAACGGCAGACAACCAATGATATACACCGCTATTTTTACCAATATAAAGGATACGTATTTCAATATTTTTATTTTTCTAATTAAAATATAAGGCTCAACCCTTCAAAGGTTTCTATTCAAAACCTCGAAAAACCTACTTTTTTACTACTTTTTATCAAATCAACCCTTAAAGGGTTTTTTTACTTTTTTTAATAAAATTCCTACTAAAACGAACAACTCCAAACAATCAAACTTCTATCGTCGGAGCAAGAGATCAATTGCTGTCCATCGGGTGTCCAGAGCAAGCGATTGACGGAGTTGATGTGTCCGCCATCTCGAATTGTGTCAAGGGCTTTTATCAATTCAAACGTGACGCCGTCCCATATCCGAATGGTTTTGTCGCGGCTCGCTGTCGCAAAAACAGGCTGAGTCGGATGATACGCAATGTCATTAATCGTGAACCAATGCGCGGATTGTTCCGATATACATTCGTAATTGTTTTCGATGTTCCAAACCCTGAGTTGTGCGTCGCGTCCACCACTAATCAAGTAACGATTGTCGGAACTATAACACAAGGCAAATACCGAGTTTTGATGAGCGTTTTCGATACGTGTTTTTATGTCAAGTGTCTGACTATCAACGATATAAATATATCTATCGCTTGTGCCAACGGCTATTTCGGAGCGCGATGCACAAGTCGCCAATACACGCAAACTATGTGTGCTCAGTTGTATAGAATTGAGCGTTCGCATTGTATCGGGATTCCATTGAGTGAGCGTGCCATCTCCGCCAGCTGTCCACAAGAGTTCTTCAAAATAACGAATCGAAAACGTACCTTTTAAGTGTTGCGCAATGTCACGTGTGGCATTTACGTCCGAAAAATCGAGCCAATGCACGCCGCCATTCATATCCCCGACCACTGCTCGCAACGAATCGGGAATCGTGGCCAACGAAAAAACTTGCGTATCTACCTTAGCCATTAATTTGCCAAGATCTGGCTTATCGAGATTCCACTCCACAACCCAACCATCGCCACCCGAAGAGAGAATATGCTGTGCATCTCTACCTTGCACAAGTCCAAACACCGAACCTTGATGACCTTGTAATTGTGCCGTTTTTTTTATTTCTAACATAAAAAATATCTGTTTGTGACTGCAAATATATATTTTTGCAATCACTTATGCCAATACAACAACATATAAATATAAACGATTCCGAAACCAAGATTGGAATTTGGGAAATAGAAGAAGATGAAACATTCTTCTTGTCAGCGCTTTCGCTTTACGCCGATGAGTTGGCGGAAGTCGCTACGCTCAATGCGCGCAAGCGCTTGGAGTGGTATTGTGGGCGTCATTTGCTGCATCAAGTATTGGGCGATTCGGATAGGCAGCATTGCAAAAAAGATATATTTGGTAAACCATATTTGGCCAATGATCATCGTCATATTTCGCTCAGTCATTCACGCGATTTTGCGGCTGTGATTGTGTCGCCACATTCAGTAGGTATTGATATTCAGTATCTTACGCCAAAAATAGAACGCATTGCTAACAAATTTATGAGCATCGAAGAATTAGATTCGATTGCAACTGAAAGCCGTTTGGTGCAACTTCATGTTTATTGGGGCGCAAAAGAAGCCTTATATAAGGCGTATGGAAAACGCGAATTGGATTTCAAAAAACATATTTTTTTAGATGCTTTTCATTTTTCAGACGAAGGCGGTCACACCTTTGGGCGAGTAGTCAAAGACGATGTACTGATTCATTTCAAGATTCAATATCGCATGATTCGAGATTATGTATTGGTGTGGTGCGAAGGGCAAGTTTGAAAAAAATAAAGTAAAACTGAATAAAAGTCATTATTTGAAAAAGAATAAAACGTATATTTGCAGCAAATTTTGAGGAAAACAATAAGATTTTGACTGAAAAGTCATTTTGGAGAGATGAATAAGAAATTGATAGTAGTCGCAGCGCCTTCGGGTGCAGGTAAAACCACCATAGTACATCACTTATTGACGGTTTTTCCTTCGTTAGCTTTTTCGGTATCGGCTACGACAAGGGTTTGTCGCGCCCACGAAATAGATGGCGAAGATTATTATTTTATTTCTGCCCAAGCATTCCGCGCTCGCGTTGCCAACAACGAATTTTTGGAATGGGAAGAAGTCTATGAAAACCAATATTATGGTACGCTTTTCAGCGAAATCACTCGACTGTGGGCCGAAGGTAAAAACGTAATCTTCGACATAGACGTAAAAGGTGCACTGAATATCAAAAAAGCATTCCCTGTTGAAGCCTTGACGGTATTCGTGAAGCCGCCCTCGAAAGAAACCTTATTAGAGCGCTTGCGCAATCGAAAAACAGAAGATGCCAAAAGCCTAGAAAAAAGAATTAATCGCGCCACTTTAGAACTCACCTATGAACCTAAGTTCGATACGGTAGTGGTCAATGACGAGTTACAAAAAGCATTTGCTGATGCTGAAAAAATCGTGAAAGATTTTTTAGAAAAATAAAATATTTTTTTTGAGTTCTTTTTAATTTTTCTGAAGCAAATTCAAAATATCTATTTTTTAGTCCATTATTTTATGGGTATTAAGTATGTAAGTTTAAAATATTGTAGTTTTATAATACTTAAAATGTTCATTATTAGTTTTTTATCTCGACTTGAATACTTAATACTCAAATACTTAATACTTCTGGACTAATTCAAAAAAAACTTAAAATAACCAAATAAAAGCACTCTTTTTTTACCAAACTACCATAAAGTGTTAAGTATATTCAGAACCAACCAATTTTTGACGGGTATCTTATTGTTTGCATATATTGCAATCGTGAGGTCAGTGTCTTTTGTGCAGCCGCCAGTCGTAAAACTTGGCACGCAAGGTGTTTGGGGACAATGGATGCTCGATCACCTCGAACCGCATAGTTTTATCGCCGCTATATCGGCTACTGTGTTGGTATTTGCACAAGCCATGATGATCAATGTGATGGTAGCGAAATACCGCATGGCTGACGAAACCACACTCTTACCAGGTTTTTTCTATATATTCATGACCGCCATGATTCCTGAATTTCAGGTATTGAGTCCTTTATTGATTGCCAATACTTTTTATATCTTGATGTTGGGTACATTTTTTAAGATGTATCGTACGCCAAATGTAGCAGATACAATCTTCAACGCAGGTCTTTATGTCGCTTTGGCTAGTTTGTTTCACTTTTCGTACGTTGTACTGCTACTATGGGCATTTTCGGCATTGAGCGTGTTGCGCACTTTTAACTTCAAAGAGACCATGATGATTGTTTCTGGATTTTTGATTGTTTATTTTTTGGTAGGCGTGGTGTATTTTTGGTACGATAGTTTTGGGGCGTTTTGGCAACACCAAGTGCAAGACAATATTCGTTTCTTGGATATTCAGATTCCTTATAATTGGTACACTTATGCGGAACGCATCGTGTTCGGCTTGTTTTTGCTCGTTGCATTTATGAGTTTTGGTTTGTACGGGCTAAAGAAAAATATACAAGTTCAAAAATACCAAACTGTATTGTATTGGGGCATTGTGATGTCGATTTTTTCGATACTATTTCAAGCGAAAATAGGAATGGAGCAGTTTCTTATACTTACTGTGCCGTTAGGTATTTTTATGTCCTTCAACTTTTTGAGATTGTCTCGACCAGTTGCCGAAGTGGTGCATTTAGTTTTATTGGTTGTGATGTTTTTCTTTCATTATCATACGTTTTTGCAGTTATAAATTATTTTCATTTTAAATAAAATAAATATGAAATTCGGAGTAGTCGTTTTTCCTGGATCTAATTGCGATGATGACATGGTACACGTATTGAGTGCTGTGATGGGTCAAGAAGTCGTTCGTTTGTGGCACAAAGATACGTCTATCGGCGATGTAGATTGTGTGGTATTGCCAGGTGGATTTTCGTATGGCGATTACTTGCGCTGCGGTGCGGTGGCACGTTTTTCGCCCATTATGCAATCTGTCATTGCATTTGCGAACAAGGGTGGTTACGTATGGGGCGTTTGCAATGGTTTTCAGATTCTTTGCGAAGCAGGCTTGTTACCAGGTGCGTTGTTGCGCAATGCCAATCAAAAATTTATTTGTAAAAATGTGTTTTTAAAAACCATCACGAATGATTCGGCAATTACGAATGGTATTGACACGTCCCTTGCGCTAAAAATCCCGATTGCACACGCCGAAGGTCGCTATTATGCAGACGAAGCAACGATGCAAACGTTAATCTCGAACGACCAAATTTTATTTAAATATTGCGATGCTGAAGGTAATATAACCGAGCAAGCCAACCCGAACGGCACGCTACACAGCATTGCAGGTATCTGTAACGAAGGCAGAAATGTGTTTGGCATGATGCCACACCCAGAACGCGCTTCAGAAGCTATCCTCAATAACTCTGATGGACGTTTGCTATTCGAGGCACTCTTGAGCGATATGAGTCAATTGGCTTAGATGTGTTCTAATTCATTGAATATCAAAATTTTAGATTTTTTTATTTGGAAATGAAAACAAAAAAAGCGCATTCGGTACAAACCCAATGCGCTTTTTTTATATTTTATCAACCATCACTTTAAGAAAGTTTCAAGGC
Organism: Saprospirales bacterium; assembly: GCA_043764975.1. Lineage (GTDB taxonomy): Bacteria > Bacteroidota > Bacteroidia > Chitinophagales > Saprospiraceae > JAYUJV01. The sequence goes on along the minus strand of JAYUJV010000078.1, from coordinate 1,737 downwards.
GGCGAGCCAACGTTTTACGTCCACTAAGCCAGTTCCCCGTAGTCTATCTCTATCTATCCAAGTATCATTGAGGTCGTCTTTTATTTGGTCGTTTAGTTTTTTGTCAGCATCTTCTTTTTCTTGCTCTTCACGTTGTTTTTTGCGTCCACTGCCAGGCACAGCGTGTCTGATACCAGTTGTATCCGTATAAGTACTGTCTGCTACATAATTACCTTCGCAAAGTAGTTTTTCGGCAATTTCAGGTTTGGGTTCAGGAAAAGTTGCTTTTGCAATGTCGCTATATTTTTTATCAAAAAGTACTTTATGTAAAAAACCGCCTACAATTGGCAATGCTGCCGACGAGCCTTGACCATAATCGAGGCTTCGGAAATGGACTTTTGGCATTTCAGCACCTGCCCAAGCACCCACTACGAGTTTTGGCGTAAAGCACATAAACCAAGCATCGGCTTGATCTTGAGTTGTACCGGTTTTGCCTCCTATATCGCAACGCACATCAAAACTTGAGCGCAAACGATGCGCAGTACCATTGTCAATAACGCCTTCGAGCATATGAACCATCATATCTGCTTCGTCTTCGGTTAATACACGTTCGAGTGCATTCATTTTTTTAGGCGCTTCTTCGTATATGGTTTCGCCTTGCTCGTTCACAATTTTATAGATGTAGTGCGGCTCTGCACGCAATCCACGGTTGGCAAAGCAGCTGTATACTTTGGCCATATCAAAAAGATTGGCATCTACCGTACCCAATGAAATGGCTGGTACTTTCGGTATTTTGCTTGTAATACCCATTTTTTTGCCCAATTCTGCCGTTTCGGGTACACCGGTCTTGATAATCAACTGAGCCGAAATGACATTCAATGATTTGGCCAAAGCACGTGACATCGTGTATGAACCACCGTAGCTATCTTCTGCATTAGCAGGTGACCAATCTTCCCAGTCGTGATATACTCGTTTGTAATTGCCAAAATAATCGCATGGCGATACGCCAGCTTGTAAGGCATGCGCATACACAATTGGCTTAAAAGTAGAACCTACTTGACGTTTGGATAGGACGTGATCATACTTAAAATAATTGTGGTCTATACCGCCAACCCAAGCTCGGATAGCTCCATTTGCTGGATCCATAGCAATAAAACCTGCATTTATTTGTTGCAGATATAACTTTATAGAATCCAAAGGCGACATTTTTACTTCTTTTTCGTGATTCGGACTTTCCCAATCAAAAATCTTCATTTCTACTGGAATCTTAAAAGCAGCTTTTATTTGGACTGATTTCATACCTTGTTCTGCATAAGCCTTCCAACGGTCAGATTTTGGCAACACCACATCGAGGAGTGTGTCATTGTCCCATGGTTTGTTGGTGCCGTTTTTCCAATCTTTATAGAAATTTTTTTGGACTTTTATCATGTGTTCACTCATGGCTTGTTCTGCATATTCTTGCATCTTGGAGTCAATGGTGGTATATATTTTTAATCCATCCGAATACACACTATAAGCCGAACCATCTGGTTTGAGGATTCCTTTTAGTCGCTCATCTAGTTCACCACGTAAAAATTCGCGGAAGTAAGGCGCAGCGCCATCGCTGATATTTTCTTTAGAATAATGCAAACCAAGCGGCTCTTTTGTGCATTTTGCAGCTTCGGTTGTCGATAATTTTTCGTATTTCTCCATCTGAGAAATTACCGTATTGCGTCGTTCTAAGGCTTTTTCTGGATTTTTGACTGGGTCATAAGCAGT
>JAYUJV010000077.1:0-3758 GCA_043764975.1 Saprospirales bacterium | reverse complement strand
AAGCAGGATTTAGCATAGATTATAAAGAAGGCGTAAATGCTTTTTTAGAAAAAAGAAAACCTGTTTTTATTGGAAAATAAATTCTAATTTCAAATTTTCAAGTACTTTGATATTATTCAAGAAGACTATTAATTTGTAGTTTTAAGTATTCTTTGTTTCGATAAGCAATGTACAATTGGCAAAAAAAACAACGATTTTCGATAAAATTTGCTTGTTGCCTATTGCAAATTTTATTGAGGTATCAGTAAAATTTACAAAATTAACTCTATTCGATAACGAACAAAAAGTTACTAATTTTTTAATATTTTGATACAAAATCAGTTTTTTCAAGCAGAATTGGCCAAACTCAATCCCAAACAGCGCGAAGCGGTGGAGCAGATTGAAGGCCCAGTACTTGTGGTGGCAGGCCCAGGCACTGGCAAAACACATATATTGGCATCGCGTATCGGCAATATTTTGCTCAAAACCGATGCGCAAGCACACAATATCCTTTGCTTGACTTTTACGGATGCCGGCGTGCAAGCCATGCGCGAACGCTTACTCACCATGATTGGCGCAGAAGCACACAAGGTTCATATATTTACATTTCATGCGTTTTGCGCACACATAATTCGGAGTAATCCAGACCATTTTGGGTTTCAAGAAGCCGAACCTATCGATGATTTGGATCGTATAGAATTGATTCAGAAATTGATAGATGCGCTACCAACAGACCATTTATTACGAAAAGGACATAAAACGTACCAATATGAACAACAATTGGCGTGGTTATTCAAGACCATGAAAGCCGAAAATTGGCGAACGGAGCATATTCAAGATAGCATCATTACTTATCTCGACTCATTACCGACGCGAGAAAGATTTATTTATAAAAAAAAGACGAACGATGCTAAAAAAGGAGATTTAAAGGTAAATGATATAGCCGAACAAACTCAAAAGATGCAATTGCTATCTGCGGCAGCAAACTTGTTTGAGCCATATCAATTGGCGATGCGTAAGCGCGGCCTATTCGATTTTGAGGACATGATTGCTTGGACGATTAGCGCTTTTGAGCAAAATGAGTTTTTGTTACGCCGCTATCAAGAGCAATATTTGTACTTTTTGGTCGATGAATATCAAGACACAAATGGTAGTCAGGATAAGATTTTGCGCCAATTGTATAGTTTTTGGGGCGAAAACGCCAATATTTTTATTGTCGGCGACGATGATCAAGCCATTTATGAATTTCAAGGTGCAAAACTTGAGCATTTAGTAAAATTTTATAAAGACCACCAAGCGCATATTTCACTGGTCGTGTTGGAAGAAAATTATCGTTCGTCGCAAGCCATTTTAGATACTGCCGATACGCTAATCAATAACAATAAAGAGCGTTTAGTCAGTGTTTTTGAGGATCAAGAAATCAATAAAAAACTAAGCGCAAGTAATCTTATATTGGCGAAAAGTAAGCGATTGCCAATCGTGGCAGCGTACGAAAACGAACTGCACGAAGTCGCTGATATTGTGAATCAAATACAAGCGCTACAAGCCAATGGCGTGGCTTTGAGCGACATTGCAATCTTGTATGCCAAACATTCGGAAGCCGAAACGATAACAAAATTGCTACAAAAACGAGGTGTGGCGTACAACACAAAACGTAAAATTGATATTTTGACGCAACCCATCGTGAAGCAATTACTGACCATACTTCGCTACATTGATGCCGAAACCAATGCGCCTTTTAGCGCCGAAAAAGAGCTTTTTCAACTCTTGCATTTCCCTTATTTCAATATCCCAGTAGCGGATATTGCGGCCTTGAGTATGTATATCATCAATGAAAACGTACTTGCACAACAAGCTAAAAATGACGACCACGACGATGAACTTGTGTTGTTGCATTGGCGAAACCTCATGGCGGATAAAAATATTTTGCGTAAAGCAAATGTAAAATCAATTGCAGCTTTCGCTAATATAGTGTCGTTTCTGGACGATTTGCTACAAGCTGTGCATATTTTGCCCTTGTCCCAAATCATAGAGCGCGTCGTGAATCGTAGCGGATTGTTAGCTTACACGATGCAGCAAGCCGATAGAATTTGGCTCATGGAGTTGCTACAAACTTTTAGCTCTTTTGTGCAACGCCAAGTCATGCAATATCCAGACACCTCGTTGTCGCTGTTGCTCGAAAAGCTGAAAAACATGAAAGACAACCGTTTGCGATTGTCCTTACAAAAGCAAATCGAGATTGGCAATGGCTTGACGCTTTCTACGGCACATGGCGCAAAAGGACTCGAATACGAATATGTATTTATGATAAATGCCACCAAAACGAGTTGGGAAGATAGTAGTCCAAACGCCAGAGGACAATTTTCGCTACCCGACACGCTCACATTTAGCAAAAACAACGACGGAACTGAAGTAGAAGCGCGCCGACGCTTGTTTTTTGTGGGCATGACCCGCGCCAAATCTTTTTTACAAATTTCATATACCACTCAAAACACGCAAGACAAACCTCAAGCGCGCTCGCTATTTGTAGAGGAGCTATTTGAAAAAGTGGTTTTTGAGAAAAAAGAGATTTCGATAAGCGAATTGGCCACCGCCCAAGCCGAATTGCTGACCGAGCGTGAAGTCGATTATGAACAAAATGGACAAGATGCTTTGATAAAAAAACGCATATCGGACATGGTACTGAGCATCACGGCCTTGAACAGATATTGGGATTGTCCGCTTAGTTTTTATCTGATTGATGTATTACAAATGCCTAACAATCAGAGCATTGCATCGACTTATGGCATTGCGGTTCACAATGCGTTGTATCAACTATTTCGACAAATGTTGCGTGAAAAAAAGGTGTTCCCGCCTGTTTCGTTTTTGACGGAAGTCTTTAAAAAAGAAATGAAAAAACGACAAGCACGTTTTGATAAAATAAGTTATGCACAATATGTGGATAAAGGTGTTGGTATGTTGAAAACTTACTACGAGTATAGAATAAAAAATTGCGAGAAGAATGTAGAATTAGAAGTTTATTTTGATAAAATAAACATAGCAGACGTGCCAGTAAAAGGTACAATCGACAAAATAGAACTCGTAAATAGCAATTCTGTAAGCATTGTAGATTACAAAACTGGTGCTTATAATGCTAATAAAAAACAAAAACGAAACCCAATTAGCCACGAAAACGGCTCACCTTACTGGAATCAGTTGTTGTTCTACAAATTACTATATGAACAGGCCCGACCGATGCAAGCCTTGGTAAAAAAAGCAACTTTGGAATGGGTAGAAGCTGATAAAAAAGGAAAAATTCAGACGCACGATATTGAGTTTGCAGATGACGATGAGCAATGGATGAAAAAACGTATCGCAACGACTTACGATAAAATCCTACAACATGATTTTTATAAAGGTTGTGGTAAAAAAGATTGCCAATGGTGCAATTTTGTAAACGATTTCAAGACGCCCATTCATTTCGATGTGTCGGTGAGTGAGGGGTTAGATGATGGGAAGTAGTTTTTTTTGAATTAAAAAAATTAAGAAAATTAAAGAAATTAAAACAATAAATCTTAATACACAATACGTTAATAATCAGTATTTTATAAATTTCTAAATCATAAAAAAATATAATTATGCAATATTTTGAATTAAAAGATAACAAGTTGTCGGCTACATTTCGCTTCAAAGATTTTGTAGAAGCCTTTGCGTTTATGACAAAAGTGGCATTTGCAGCCGAAAAACATAGACATCATCCAAACTGGTCGAATGTATATAATACCGTTGAGATACAACTT
>JAYUJV010000076.1:0-34892 GCA_043764975.1 Saprospirales bacterium | reverse complement strand
AAGCCTTTGCGTTTATGACAAAAGTGGCATTTGCAGCCGAAAAACATAGACATCATCCAAACTGGTCGAATGTATATAATACCGTTGAGATACAACTTTGCACACACGATGCTGGCAATACCGTTACGGAAAAAGACCATGCACTCGCAGCAGCAATTGAGGAAATTTTTAAGCCAAAATAAATTAGCGAAACGGCGTTCTGAAGCGTAAATATGGCGCAAACACAAACGATGACCGCAAAGGAGGCGCAAAAGGAGGATCTACTAAACGATTCGAAAACTCCAATTCGACAACATCGTCGTGGTAAAAAACGGCTGCTGCACCAAAGCCAATACTATATAATGGCTTATTGACCAACGAATTGAGCGGGTTCGGAAAGCGATTATTGACGTAACCGATGTCGGTTTGTAGCGTCAAAAATGCCCTTATCGGGAATACAGAAACATATTTTTTAAGTTTTTCGATGGGCATCATCGCTTTTATATCATATTTTTTTTGAAAAAACTTGAAGCGTAGCGTACCTTTCCAATATGCATAGTCCGAGCCGTCTATGACGTAGTATTCGTAACCCCTCAAAAAGTCTTGCCCATAACCCAGCGCTTGATTGTTCAGATAAGGTAAACGCTTGCCAATCAGCTCTTTACGTGCTTTTGCGATACTTTCAAAACTCCATTTTTTATGATTCAGGTACTTAGCCCAAAAAGCGGTTACGTACAATGTATTGACAGATGCTTTGGTCGAAAATCCTTCTTTTTCTACCGTAAGCGACGTGAATGAACCATGCTCAGGATAAGGAATAATATCGCGTCGATCGAAAGTAAAGTGGTACTCCAGCGAAGCAAAACGTTGCTCTGTTTTGCCCGAACCTAAAAAATTACGGTTCAAAGAATCCGCTGTAAAAGCACCTATTCGAGTGTTTTCGTATTGTAAGCGAAGTCGGTGCATCGACTCAAGACGTGGTCGATAACTCAAGCCGCCATATATCCGAAAACGGTTGAGTTGCCCTTTTTTTTCATCAAAATAAAAAGTTGGCTTATCGTAATTTGTGTTATAAACCACTTCTTTGGCGCTCGTGTAATAGATATTGCTGTGCCAACCAAAATGCTGCCGATTGTCGAAAGCCGGCAATACGTATTCGAGTTCCAATTTTTTGGTATAACCCAATTGTAAAATACCTTTCAGATAATCGCGACGCCCAGTCGGATTGCGCCAAACTGGATTGAGCGCAAAATTGACTCGACCTAAACTAGCCTTTTTTTCACTCAGCCAGACATTAAAATTTCGATCGGCCAACTCTATATATGCTGTGGACCAGACATAAAACGGCTCATAAACCTTTATCAGTACGCTTGCTTTATGGGTTTCGAGATCCAAATCTTTGAGATTCACGACCGTATTCGTAAACATGGCAGTGTTCATGACACGTAAACGAATTTCCTCCAAACGGCGAGCAATATCCAAAATGGCAACCGAATCGCCTTCGTGAAGATTCAACTCTCGCAAGATGACATTGGTTCTCGTCTTCTTATTGCCTTCTATGTTGATTTTTTGCACGCGTATCCAATCTACCTGTTGCGCCATTGCGGGCAATGCAAAAATCATGAACGATATAAAAAATAAAATTAAGTGCTTCATTGTTGCCACAAAAGTAAGAAGGTTATCATAACTTTTTGCACTTTTGTATGTTCATTCAGAAAAACAATATTTATGCGCATCGTTATACAAAGGGTTTCGGAAGCGTCCGTGACCATAGAAGGAGAAATAAAAGCGGCCATCGGACTTGGCTTATTAATACTTGTCGGCATCGAAGACGCTGATAATCAAGAAGATATAAATTGGCTTTGCGCCAAAATATCGAATTTACGCATCTTCGGCGATGACGAAGGCTTGATGAATAAATCCATACAAGATGTGAATGGCGAGTTGATTGTGGTCAGCCAATTTACGTTATTTGCGAGTACAAAAAAAGGAAATCGGCCATCATACTTGCGTTCGGCTCGTCCCGATACGGCCATTCCGCTATATGAAGCCTTCGTAAAAACCTTAAGCGACACCACTCAAAAACCAGTACAAACTGGCGAATTTGGCGCAGACATGAAAGTCCGCCTACTCAACGACGGCCCAGTGACGATTCTGATTGATTCAAAACAAAGAGAATAATTGTATTAATTTTTTTTAAGCTAAAACTCTTTAAGGGTTGATTACGTTTTATTACAACTACAACGTTGCCAACGTTTGGATAAATATTAAAACCTAACCCAATAAACCTGCTTTTGCAGAAACTTCCATCATGCGATCTATCGAAGCGCGACCTTGCGCAATGACCCAATCGGGTAGTATGACTTCGGGTTGTTCATATTTTAAAGCCAAATATAATTTTTCTAAAGTATTGAGCCTCATGTGCGGACACTCGTTGCAAGCGCAAGAGTTGTTTGGTGGCGCTGGTATAAACGTCTTTTGCGGCGAAGCCTTTTGCATTTGGTGCAAAATACCAGCTTCGGTCGCCACGATGAACTCCGTAGCTGGATTATTGATAGTATATTTCAACAAGCCTGTCGTAGAGCCAATATAATCTGCATCTTCGAGCAAAGCTGGCTCACATTCAGGGTGCGCAATGTACTTTGCATTCGGGTGTCGCGCGCGCAATTTCGTTATTTTTTCGAGGCTAAATATCTCGTGAACCATACAAGCGCCATTCCAAAGCACCATGTTCCGACCAGTTTTTTTGTTGAGATAAGCCCCAAGATTACGGTCTGGCGCAAAGATAATCGGCTGATCTTTTGGAATACTTTCTATGATTTGCACCGCATTGGTGGACGTGCAACAAATATCGGTCAAGGTTTTGAGTTCGGCGGTACAGTTAATGTAACTCACCACCAAATGATCGGGGTGTTTTTTCTTAAACTCCGCAAACACAGCTGGCGGACAACTATCGGCCAACGAACAACCTGCATTGAGGTCAGGCAAGACAACTTTTTTGTGCGGCGAAAGCATTTTGGCTGTTTCAGCCATAAAATGCACACCTGCAAAAGCAATCATATCAGCATCAGTACGCGCGGCCTCTTGCGAAAGCCCAAGACTATCGCCGATATAATCCGCAATATCTTGTATGTCGCCATCTTGATAGTAATGCGCCAAAATAACCGCATTTTTTTCCTTTTTTAATTTCTGAATTTCGACCACAAGATCCAATGTCGGGTCGATTTCCATATTCAAAAAGCCAAATTTCTTTAGCTGGTCAGCTGTATTCAATTCAAACATAATGTCTTTATTTTTATAATAAATCTTTACTTTTATAACACTTATTTAGACTAAAAAGATTCCAAAAGTAACGGTTTGTTTCAGTTGTTGGATGAAATTCATTTGTATTACATCATACCATTACAAGACCAATACTCTCGATTTGGTTTTTGGATTCTTCTCGAAGTTCAAATGCTTTTCTCATTTTTGAGCTAATTTCATCAATTATGTTGTCGTCAGGTAAATTAATTAATGTATTTGCTAAATCTATATCTGAAACATTTGGAATGGCTGCACCTGTCCGATACATAAACATTTGCTTTAAAAATACTTCGGATTTTAAAAAATAAAGCAAATAATAATTGTCAATTTTAAAATTTCGTAAAACCCTAAAACCATTTGTACAAATACTGCCCTCAAAGTCAGTGTTTACCAATGCTGTAGCGTGTTTTCTTGTGCCTACCGAGTTGCCTGCTATTGCCGTAATGATGTCGCCTTTTTCAATTTCATAACTTGCCCTACTTGGTAATTCGTAAACTTGATAGGTTGTTGAATTTATTATTTCGTAGGAATGTGTATTGATGTCCGAAAGTTCAACATATTCAACTGTCTGATCTTGGTCTTTTAGTTTTTTACTTTTTACTTTTATAATGTCGCAAATGTCGCCTAAACGTACACTTTTACCTGTATCTAACTTGGTAAATAGTTGCCTATTCTCTGGCGAATAAAAATCGTAGTCAAATCTTCCGTTCAATTCGTTGTAGTTGATTGAAAAAGAATTTTCTTTTTCAATTTCTGTTCCCCTCTGAAATTCTTTGTACGCCTCAACGATTACGCTAAAATCTTCGTATAAGACAGGTTGTCCTAAATTGTCTTTTATGAGTTGTCCGTACTTGTCTTTTTGATATTGTGGTGTTCCGTTTTTGTTGCCTAGATAACCTAATTTTGTAACTCTGCCAAAGAAAATTGGATACTGTCTAACTTTATTTGGGCTATCCTTTTCTAAAAATAAAAGTGAAGTTTTTACACCTGTCCCAAAGGGTATAAATGTTTCTTGTGGTAGATTAACAATGGCTAAAATCTTTGCTTTCAGTTTTATATAATAGCGTAAATATTCTAATGATGGATTTTCAAAATTGCCATTTGGCAAAACAATTGCCATTCTTCCACCTTCTTTTAATAATTGCAAGCAACGTTCAATAAACAAAATTTCGGCATTTTGATTAGGATAAACAGTTTTTGTTTTATGATAATCGCCTTCGTGATTAGCCCATTTATGCCCTAAATCAAATTTTGAAAGGGTGGAAGGGTTTGTAATTTTTGCGCCAAATGGCGGATTCGCCAAAACTAAATCAAAGCCAGCTTCGCCCTGAACTTCTCCAAAGGAAAGAGAAGCCATACCGAAAGTTAGTTTTAAAGTATCTAAATCCTCTAAAGAATTGGTACAAAGAATATTTGTTTTACCATTTGCCTCCAAAAGTAATTTCATTTTTGCAATTCGAGCAATACTTTTATTGATGTCCGAACCAAAAAGATTTTCAGATACAATTTTACTAGTGTCAAGTTCAACATTGCTATTTTGCAAGTACTTTAAAGCTGACATTAAAAAACCACCACTTCCGCAGGCTGGGTCAATAATAGTTTCGTTTGGCTTTGGTTGCATCATTGCCACACAAAAATCAATGACAGGTTCGGGGGTAAAAAACTGCCCTCGTCCATCTTTTTCATGGTGTGAAAGGAATTTTTGAAACGCCAACCCCTTTGCATCTTGCGAAGAATTGAGTAATGAAATTCCTTGTAATTTATTGATTGTAAAACCCAATGCAATTGGACTAATTCTAATTCGGTCGTCCGAATCAAAAATATCTTGATAGGATTGTTTGGTTTTTTCAAATATAACAGAGATGCGTTCTGCAATTGAATGGTTAGTTTTACCCGATTTCAATTCATTCCATTCTTCCGTAGAAATTGTAAATTGATTGAGATTTTCATTTTCATCACAAATTTTGATGAATAAAATTTTGACAAACTCCTCTAATGTCTGCTGTGGTGATAATCCATCGTTTGCATAGATATAATCGTGGATTTCTTCAAATTTTTTCAGAAGGTTATCTTCTTTGGTAAGTAGGTTTTCAAACAATAATTTCATATTTTACACATTTGTGGCAAATGTACAACACAAATGTGTAAAACACAAATTATCGTCCATCTAATTGACTTTTATCTAATTTTCTAAATTGGGGTTTCGTTTCTTCAATACATAAAGCAAGACTATCATACCAAGGTTTTAATAAATTATGGCGTTTATAACCATCTTTTGCAGTCAAAATATCAATTGTATAATTTTGTTGTAAATGATTTGGTGATTTTCCTTGATGGTTTAATTCGGTACTATTCACAAATACAAATTCGTGTTTGCCTGTTTTTAAAAACAAATCGACACATAAAATATTGAATTCCGTAACCAAAGGTCCTGTACTTTTGATTTTAGTTTCTATGTCAATTCGTGTCGATGGCATGTGCGTTTGCAAAAGTCTAACTGGTGCTGTCAAATCCCAATAAGCATTTTCGTCAAAATCACTTGCTTTGAAAGTATCTAGCCATTTCTTTATATCCTCCTTGCTTTTCCAAATCCCTGTTAGATCAGGCACACCTGAACCTGGATTTGTTTTATTCCAACGAAATTTTGGAAAATTACCATTATTCTTCTTTTCCCATTCTTCCTTTGCTTTTTCATATGCAGATTTACCCGATTTATAAATGCTTTCAACGTGTTTTTCTCTTTCAATAGAATGTTTATTGAGTATTGTCAAGCAAGATGAAGGTTTCGTAAGTCCGCTTCTTTTTTCGGCATTAGATTTTACGCCTTTACATTCAACCACAAGCCATTCATCTTTAGTTGAACCTTTCTTTCTGATATAAAAGTCACCTCTTGCATCTTCATTTTTAGCATTATTCCCTCCTTCAGGCTTTTCCTTTATTCTCAATGCTTCGTAACCAATGGACTCAGCATATTCTTTAAACAATTCTTCACCAAGGTTGCCTAAAATATAACCTTCTGCACCTGGGCTTTTTTGCAAAACTTCCAAAAATCGCTTTTCATCAATACCGAATTTTGATTTAATATAGTTCCTTAATACGTCCATTTGTTAGTCTTTAAAGAATTCAGAAATGTCGGCATTAAGCGCAATGGCTAATTTTTCAAGAACAGTAATAGATACATTCCGTAAGCCTTTTTCAATACTTGGAATATATGTTCTATCCAAATCAGACATTAAAGCAAGCGATTCTTGAGAAACACCTTTCTCTAATCGGAGTCTTTTGAGATTTTTACCGAATTTTTGTTTAATATTCATAAGGCAAAAATATAACAATGTTGATTTTTGTACAACGGACAACTGTCAACATATTTGAAATTTCTAAAAACAAATAAACCAATCACTACAAAAGTGCCGCCACCAAATCAACTTTATCTTGTGTTTGTAGGATACATTTTCCTTGTTTGGCAAGTCGTTCGGCGAGGTATTCTTGCTCTATTTGTCCTGGCGTAGGAATCATCAAGACTTTTTTGTTTAATATTTCGAGATCCATCACGGTCGTGTAGCCAGATCTACAAACAATGAGTGCTGATTGGCACATCACTTCATTGAGTTCGCGCGCGGTCATGTGCGATACGATTTCGAGCGTTGGCGAGTCCATGTATCGTTGATTTTCTTTAGGGAGTCCGCATATCAAAATACTACGTTGTGGGAGTTCGCGAAGTTGAGCAATCAAGGTTTGCTCTAAGTAAGTTCGTTGCGGTTCGGGACCAGAAAGTACGACCGCGATGTCGTATTGTTGCTTCAAATCGAGGTGTTTCATCCTTGACAGATGCCCGATGTAAGTCATTGGCGGCAAGCCTTGCTCGTAGCCATGCGAGAGTGTACCAGCCAGACTCGGCTCTTGTGCCACGTCAGGAATCCAAAGCGCATCGAAACGATTAATGAGCGCATGATTCACCCATCGAGCCAAGCTATCGAGCCATCGATTACCTGTTTTGATGTTGATTTGGTGCGTCATAAATATATTTTTAGATACTTTATCCGAATAACAACCATAGCGATTGTCCGAAACAATAATATCTATATCATGCTGATTTACAATGTCTTGAATGACCTTATGCTCGTTTTTTTGCGCCCTAAAAAACGATGGACTTTGCAAAGCCATATTGAGTACCATGTTTTTATAGCGATACGTAATACCGTAAGTTGGCAATTCAAAAAATAAGATATTGGGGAATTCTCTTTGTAACAAAGCCAAGGCTTGTCCGTCCGACGCAATATATACTTGATGCCCTTTTGCCAATAAGGTTTCGATGATTGGCATACAACGCGTAGCATGACCCAAACCCCAATCGAGTACGCAAATCAGATAATTTGCCGATTCGCCACTCAAGGCTTCGTCCAGTTTTATGCTAACGGATATATTATTTTGAGCAGAATATGGCATCTGGCGCAAGGTTTTTATATCAAAAAAAGTCTCCAACTCGACGTATCGAGTTGGAGACTAAAACAGATTGCAAATTCTTTTTATATAAATAAAAAATTATATTAAATTAACATTATATTTATTATATTGGATAAAAAGAAAAATGACCCTGACTGCTTCCAGGAGCAATGATTAGTCTTCCGCTCTACGAACGTTAACTGCATTGATACCTTTCTTGCCTTTTTGCGTTTCGAAAGTTACTTTGTCACCACGATCAACTTGATCAACAATACCTGATACGTGAACAAAAATCTCTTGATTTGAACCATCTTCTACGATAAAGCCAAAACCTTTGTCTTCTTTGAAGAACTTAACTACACCATTGCGTGTTTCGTTACTCATATTAAATTAGAATAAAAATGAAATAAAATAAATTAAAATGCAAAGATGCACATTTTTTATTTATAAAGTACATTTATTTTATAATCTTAGCATATTTATTTTAAAATTTACATATAATTTACTTCATTCGGTCTAAAATATATAGTTTTTGCCCTTCTATGAGCGTAATAATTTTTTCAGCATAGTCCGTATTTCGTCCACTAGCCTTCGCAATGGCCACTACCCATGTTTTATAATCCTTACTTTCAAGCTTTTCAATGCCTGAAACCCATACGCTATGATCCCGAAAACTCTCCCAAGCGTTACTGTATCGGCGATAACATTGTCCATCACGTGCTTGTGTTGCGCCCGACCATTGGCTGCTGCAAAGTAGCCCCAAATGGTTGTTGTCTTCGGTACTGAGAGCCGACGTGCCAGCAGCACTTTGCCACATCGCCATCGCTAGCGTAACTGATGCAGGAATCCCGAACCGTTGCTGCTCTTGCACCGCTACTTTTCCGAATCGCTTTACGTAAGCCACCTGTATTGCGGGTGCAACCTCACTCAGCGATTGTTGTTGCATTTCGCTATCATGACCGAAAAGATTCTGCGCGCCATCAATGAGCGAAAGTTCAGAGCCACTCGTGTTTTGACTCGTATATTTTTCACCTACTATATGTATCGGTGCAGTCTTTTTTTCAGAGATATTGAACTGAAAACTAAAATCTTTTTTGAAATAAATATATGCTACCAACAAAACAACCAAGGCCTTGAACCAGTGCTTGCGAAGCGTTTGTTCCATATTCATTGTGATTATGCTCATGCTAATTTTTTTAAAATAATAATGATACAAATGTAAAACAAATAAAATTAAAAAACAAATAATTTTAATTTATTTTAAAAAGTAAACTATTTTAACTAAAATTGTTTTAAATTTTTTTTTCATTATCACTACATTTATGTAGTAAACTGTAATTCCACGTGCGTAAAGATAAACTTAAAAATATTCAACATTTAGTTGCATTTATTCCATGAAACTCACTTATCTTTGCACCTTATTTTCCAAATTGGAAATTTTTGCTCCTAATTTTCTTGAATTTATATTAAAAAAATAACAAAATAGACTTAATGGGTTTTGTTGTTTTTAATAATTGTTCTAATGCAAAATAATATTTCAGACACGCTAACGCGTGCTAAAGAAAATCTTTTTCCGATACTCGGAAAAAAAATTAAAGCCGATGACGTTTGCGAAGTTGATCTTAGTATTTTCAACTCCGAATTCGATGTAACCGACGTTCGCACTTACGAAGGTCTTGAGGCTTATATCAGCGAGGTACTTATGGACAACTACGCCAAAGTTGGCATGGGTGGCTACAACGAACACCGTATCGTGTACGACAAAAGCGACCACTTCAACGAAGGCTCCGTGGATCCGCGTTGTATTCACCTCGGCATCGACCTTTGGGCGGAAGTGCATACGGCAATCCATGCGCCACTCGATGGCAAAGTGCACAGCTTCAAGTTCAACAACGAACACTTGGATTATGGTGCGACCATTATCCTCGAACACGTGTTAGAAAGTGTTACTTTCTATACTCTGTATGGTCACTTGACACTCAACTCCATCAAAGACCTCAAAGAAGGACAACTCATAAAAGCTGGCGAAGCCTTTACGCGCATTGGTTACCGCGAAGAAAATGGTGGTTGGCCACCACATTTGCATTTTCAAGTCATCACGAATCTATTGGGTTGGAAAGGCGATTTCCCTGGTGTTTGCACTGAGCGTGAAGCGCAATATTATATGAGCATTTGTCCAGATCCGAAAGATTTTGTAGCTTGCTACGATAAACAAGAATCTTGATTTTAGATTCCGCAACCACTGATCTACGTTTGTAAATGGTGTGTATTTGGAACACAGATTTCACAGATGCCTTCGGCAAACGCGGATTAAAACGGATTTTTATACATAAGATGTTAAAATCTAATTCTAATTCTTTCTAATTTAACTGACTAAGTTGTTACTAAATTCAAATATAAAAAATGTCCGTAAGAGTTATTCCTACGGACATTTTTTTTAACACTGAATTAAAGTATTGAGTGCGAATATCGGATTAGAATAACAATAAAATAGGTGCATAAGTAGTTAAGTGTAAATAAACGAGGTAAAGATTCGGAAAAATATGTACCTTTGTGTAATGAAAGAGAAACGCTATATTACTCTAAATGAATCAGCCTATATTGCTGTTGAAAGAGCACATAGAGAGGGCAAAAAGCATCATTATCGAGAACGCTGTCAAGCGATTCTTTTAAGTCATCAAAAATACAGTATTGGTGAGTTGGCACTTATGTTTAAAAAGCAAGAAGATACCATACGCGGCTGGTTTAATCGCTGGGAAGCCGATGGTCTGAGTGGCCTAGAAATCCGTAAAGGACGTGGCTTGAAACCCAAATTAAACGTTACAGACATTGAATTAGTTGATTTAGTTAAAAAAAAGTCAAAGAACAACCCTTAAAGTTATTGAATATTTTGACGGAAATTAGTACGTATATTGGCAAATCAGTCAGTAAGGATATTCTTAAAAAATTCCTTCACTCATTAGGATATTCGTATCGGCGCATCCGCAAGGTTTTAAAAAAGTCTCCTAATGCGGAGCAATATGATAGTAAGTTAAAGGAAATACTACAATTAGTCGGCTTAGAAAAGAAAAAGTTTCTAAAAATTTACTATGCTGACGAATGTGGATTCAACGAAACACCTAGCGTACCTTACGGTTGGCAGTTGAAAGATGAACCTTTGAGCATACCAACAACACGAGGGCAACGATGGAACGTTTTTGGCATTATGAGTAGTGATAATCAACTATTTACCCATAAAACAAAAGGTTCTATCAAGTCTGATTTTGTTATAAATGCCATTGACGCCTTTGCTCAAAGTCCAATTCGTGATCCACGCTCAGTCATTATGATTGACAATGCTAAGTAGTAGTGAATAAATAAACAAGGTTAAAAATCAGGTGTTTCAAGCCTTTAAAACCTTGTTTATTTACACATAAGTACTTACAATACATCATTCCGATGCGTTTAAACTTAAAATTAAGGACTGGCAAGAACAAGGCGTTGAGATTTTTTATCTCCCAACTTACAGTCCTCATCTCAACAGAATTGAAACACTTTGGCGCAAATGTAAATACGAGTGGCTTTTGCCACAAGACTTTGTGTCTTGGAAAGCACTCACAGACAAACTTGAGCTTATTTTTGAAAATTTTGGTACTGAGTTCAACATCAATTTCAAACCTTTTTAACCTCGTTTATTTACTCTCGACTACTTAGCACCGTACTCTTGGTAGCAAACAATAAATATTGTGTCAATTAAGGTACAGCGTACCGTCCTATATAAAGTATGTTTCAATCAATTTTTTTATTAGAGAACGGTGCGCTGCACCTTGAAAAATTGAAAAAATACATATTTACTACCAATAGAACGCCGTTCTACGGCTTTGAATCCAATATTCGTATTACAAAGTACAACGCGACAAACCAATCGAAAAGTACTTTGTACTTTTTTAATATTCCGTACTTTTTTAAAGGTCATTTTGGCATTAAAAATAAATAAAATACGTCATTTTGTCTTTTTTTTTCAATAAAATACGACATTTTTACCTTTAAATAGACTGAAAATAAAAGTGGAAATAAGTTTGAAGCAAATAACAATAGACAAATAGCAAAAGGCAACTATTTTCAGTAAATTTTGCTTACTGCAAATTGCTTATTGTAAATTGCCAGCTCCATTTCAAAACTTTTCAATTTATAAAAAAATGACATTCGACAATTTTACCATAAAAGCGCAAGAAAGCATTGCGAAAGCACAGCAACTTGCAGGCGAACTCGGTCAGCAATCGGTCGATACGCCACATATATTAAAGGCCGCTTTGCTAGAAGATCAGAGCGTATTAGAGTTTTTGTTTCGCAAAATTGGGATTAATATCGCGACACTAAAAGCGCAACTGGACGAGCAAATCAGCACCTATCCCAAAATAGAAGGTAATGGGCAACAATACTTGACCAACGACTCGAATCGAGCGTTGGCGAAAGCCCGCGACATTGCCAAAAAAGTAGGCGACGAGTTTATATCCGTCGAAATGATTTTACTAGGACTCATGGCTGGCAACGACAAGCTCGCCAAAACCCTTCGTGAACTCGGCGCAACCGAACAAAATATACAACAAGCCATTGATGAACTTCGTAAAGGAAAAAAAGTGACCGATCAAAACGCTGAAAATCAGTACAATTCATTGAGCAAATATGCCGTAAACCTCAACGAGCAAGCCGAAACTGGCAAACTCGACCCCATCATTGGGCGCGATGAGGAGATTCGCCGCGTATTGCACATTCTTTCGAGAAAGAAAAAAAACAATCCAATCCTCATCGGTGATCCTGGCGTAGGGAAAACTGCTGTGGTAGAAGGTATCGCTTGGCGTATCGTGAAGCAAGATGTACCTGAAAACCTACGGACGAAAAAAATATTTTCGCTCGATATGGCGGCGCTCATTGCTGGTGCAAAATACAAGGGCGAATTTGAAGAACGCCTAAAAGCCGTTATCAATGAAGTGACCGAAAGCGAGGGCGAAGTGATTTTGTTCATCGATGAAATCCATACGCTCATTGGTGCAGGTGGCGGACAAGGCGCGATGGACGCCGCCAATATCCTAAAACCAGCCTTGGCACGTGGCGAACTGCGTACCATTGGCGCAACGACCTTGGACGAATATCAAAAATATTTTGAAAAAGATAAGGCTTTAGAACGTCGTTTTCAGACTGTGGTGGTGGATCAACCGAGCGTGGAAGATACGATTTCGATTCTGCGCGGCTTGCAAGAGCGTTACGAAAACTACCACAAAGTCCGCATCCTCGACGAGGCGTTGATTGCGGCGGCTGAGTTGTCGCATCGCTACATCACAGAGCGACAATTGCCCGATAAGGCGATTGACCTCATAGACGAAGCGGCGGCCAAACTCCGCCTCGAACTCAATAGCGTGCCCGAAGAAGTAGATGAACTCGACCGCAAAGTGCGCCAATTGGAGATTGAGCGTGAAGCGATTAAGAAAGAAAATGATGTGAAGAAATTGACGATTCTGAATGAGCAAATTGCGAATTTACAAGAAGAATTGGGGATTTTGAAATCAAAATGGAAAAGTGAAAAAGAAATTATAGAAGCCATACAAAGTTGCAAACAGCGTTTAGAAGACCTTGAACAGCAAGCACAGCGTGCCGAACGCGAAAGTAACTTTGAGTTGGTGGCCACTATTCGCTATGGCAAAATAAAAGAACAAGAGGTAATGTTGCAAGTGGCGGAAGAAAAACTCGCTGCCCTCGCACCTGAGCATCGCATGACGAAACAGCAAGTGACCGCCAACGATATTGCCGATGTGGTGAGCCGTTGGACTGGGATTCCGATTACAAAAATGCTGCAAAGCGAAATAGATAAATTGCTCAACCTCGAAGCCGAATTGGGCAAACGCGTGATTGGGCAATCCGAAGCGGTACGCGCCGTTTCTGATGCCGTGCGCCGAAGTCGAGCTGGTTTGCAAGATGCCGAAAAGCCGATTGGTTCGTTTATGTTTTTGGGCCCAACTGGTGTCGGCAAAACCGAATTGGCGAAAGCCCTCGCCGAAGTCCTCTTTGATGACGAACAGGCTTTGACACGTATTGATATGTCCGAATACCAAGAGCGACACAATGTGAGCCGATTGGTGGGCGCGCCGCCAGGCTATGTCGGCTACGACGAAGGCGGTCAATTGACGGAAGCGGTACGCCGCCGTCCGTATTCGATTGTGTTGCTCGATGAAATTGAAAAAGCGCACCCCGATACTTTCAATATTTTGTTGCAAGTACTCGACGATGGGCGATTGACGGACAACAAAGGTCGCGTGGCGAATTTCAAGAACAGTATCGTGATTATGACCTCCAATATGGGTTCAGAAAAAATACTCGAAAACTTTGAAGATTTGGACATCATCGGCGAAGACCGTAAGCATGAAGTGATAGACACGACCAAAATTGAGGTCATGGAAATGTTGCAGTCCGTGATGCGCCCTGAATTTCTGAATCGCATAGATGAGATTATTATGTTTTTGCCTTTGAGCAAAGACGAAATCGGTCAGATTTTGACAATCTTGATGACAGATTTGCAAAAGATGCTCGATAAACAAGACTTGAAAATAGAATTGGCTAAATCCGCTCGACAATATTTGGCCGACCTCGGTTACGAGCCACAATATGGCGCGCGCCCCATGAAGCGCGTCCTACAACGCGAACTCGTAAACAGTCTTTCGAGAGCCTTGTTGCAAGGCAAATTCGTAAAAGGCGATACCATACTTGTCAGCGCCGACGCGAAAGGTTTGTTGTTTGATAAAAAATAATGGAAACTTAGGCAATCATTCCGAAAATGTGAAATTCTAATAGTCTTTTCATTATTCATTTAAATTGGTAAAAAACAATTGGCAAATAGCAACCATCTTGCGATAAAATTTGCCTATTGCTAATTGCCAATTTTACGGAACACTATGTAAAACGCTATGAAAACAATACTCTTCGACACATTGCCAAGTCGTTATTTTTCATTGACAATCAATTAGTTGTATATAAAAAGGCTTCGCGTTTGCGAAGCCTTTTTTGTTTTTTGCTTGGTTGTTTAGTATTTTTTAAAAGAAAAGATTGAATGTAGTTGTGTCTAATGCGGGAAGGTAGATTTTTTTATAACCGTATTCAAATTTTTCATTTTTTAAAACTCCCCAAGAAATTTTTAATGAATCATTACCTGCTTGCTTATAATATTTTATATAATCCATTCCAACGGCATCTTTATAACCACCACCATTATCTCCTGGATATAAACCTCTAATTTCTATGGCATCGTTACTATCAAAAGGGTTAATATTTTTTACATGAATTTTGAGCCAAGCGGAAGGAGCAAGTATTATGTCTTGGCTTGCTGCACCACTGGAAGGCATATTTACAAGATGAAGTTGGTACAAATAGCCTTTTTTACTTGCCATAAATTCATAGTGAGATACGCCACCTGCCAATTCTTCTCGTGTTATCAGTTCTTTGTAGTATTTATACTTGCCGTTTGCATCAGAGAAAATAGTATCTACGGTTTGGCAGTTTACGTTTCCTGAGTTTATATCACCTGCACAATTAGATATAAGAATTTTTGCATTCGCAATGGGCTTGTTAGAGCCACTTTCTTTTACGACGCCTTCGCTCGAAGCAAAAGCAATTTCTTTGTGGCAAGCACTAAGACAAAACAATAAAAGTATTGGTAATAGATAAAATAGATTTTTCATGTGTAGAGTGTTTTTCCCTAAATCCAGCCCCATAATCCCCAAAGGGGAAAAAAGGGACTTTCGTAGAGTAATAAAAAAATGTTTTTTTAGAAATTAAAATTTCTTTATGCAAAGTTGCAGGCTTTAAAAGCACCTTTTTTAGTTAATTTTACTAAAAACACATTTTTATTTATTCAATATCAATAATTTTTGAATTAAAATAGATAATTATTGACGTTTTTTCACTCATCAAGGCGTGAGTACCACGAACTCTACGCGGCGATTGGTTTGTTTGCCTTCATCGCTCGCATTGTCAGCAATAGGTTTGGACTCGCCAAAACCTTTGGTATGTAAGCGTTTTTTGTCGATGCCATTGTATATCAAAAAATTGGCAACGGCTTGCGAGCGATCGGTCGAAAGTTGTAGGTTGTGGATGTCTTCGCCATCGCTGTCAGTATGGCCTTGTAGTTCGATGGTCATTTTCGGGTGTTGGCGCATCAAAAACAAGAGTTTGCGCAACTCCACAAACGAGCGCGGCAGTAGTTCGGACTTGTCGGTATCGAAATAAATGTCTTTGAGTTGCACCACTTTTCCTTTTTCTACTTTTATCTTCGTGAGGTCATCGTCGCGCACAGGAATCGGCAATATGGGCGGTATTTTTTTGACCACCACATCATCTATATAGTAGTATGCAAAATTGAGTGGCGTTTCGCCACGCGGCTCTCTCGCAATAGTCAGTTTATCATCAAAAAAATTACCGATAATCAAGTATTCGGCTTCGCTGTCGCCGATAAACGTATCGCTCACTTTTTGCCAAGTATTGTAAGCGCTGATTACCTTTTCGCTATTCATAATCGGCTTAAACGTCAGTGGGTCTTCGGTTTTGGTATTGATTTTTGTTTTAGAAAAATAAGCGCCTAAGTTATTGATTTGTAACGAGCGCGTAAGATGCGTTGTCCAAAATTCTATCTTATAATTTTGCCCAATCACGAGTGGTTCGACCAATTGTATCTGAATATATTCACGACAATGCGGCTTGCCGTTCAAGCAGCCAAACGCCGTAATACCAGCCATAGAACTACCGCCATGTGCTTTTTGCTTCCCGAAACCTTTCTCTTGCCAAGTGTCTGGCACGCGCACTTTTGGCCCAAAAGCATCGGGCGAAGTAGCGGTCGGCGAAGTCCAATATTTCATAACTTGTCCGAAGTGTTCGCCTTTATAAAACCAACCAATTGGCGCAGACGCATACAACTCAAAACCAGGATTTGGCACGATGTTCTCTCCACTACTACTTACGTTTTGAGCGTTCAAAACAAAGCAAGCAAGTTGGAAAACAAGCAATAAACCAATCGTTAATTGAGTTTGGCGGAGTTTGAATATTAACAAAATAAAGGTTTTTTATTTTTAAAAAAATGGATTATCGGTTGTATTATCGAATCAACTCTTCAAGGGTTTCTACCAAAAAACCTGAAAGAATTTGCTTCTTTACGTCTTTTTGTCAAAAGAACCCTTGAAGGGTTTTTGTTTTTTAATAATATAAACGCTCGATTATCCATAAAAATGTATAAAACGATACTAAGATACGCACTTTCTTAGTTTTTTTATAGAAAATCTATATTTTTGACTATTTTTGTCACCTAATATGAGTCCCAAAGCGGATTTGTATTCAAAATTTTGTCTTTTCATTAAAATAAAAACAATATGACCATCAATGAGCGCATAGCTGCCTTGCGAGTGCAGATGAAAAAACACAACATAGACGCATATATTATCCCAAGTAGCGACCCGCACCAAAGCGAATACGTAGCCGAACACTGGCAAGCGCGCAAATGGATAAGTGGATTCACAGGCTCGGTCGGTACGGCATTGGTCACAGCAGATTATGCAGCCGTTTGGGCGGATTCGAGGTATTTTTTGCAAGCCGAAAAAGAGTTTAAAGGTACAGAAGTACAGCTTCAAAAAATGAAAGTGCAAGGCGCGCCCGAACACATAAATTGGCTACTCGATAACCTCGCGAATGGCGCAACCGTTGCTTGCGATGGCTTGATGATGGCTGCCGCACAAGTGCAAAGTATGGAAAAAAGTTTTGCTTCAAAAAATATTTCACTCGACTATACGCTCGACCTCATAACACCGATTTGGCAAGCACGCGCAGCGATGCCCGATAGCCCGATATTCGAGCACCACGTGAAATACGCTGGTCGTACAAGGCTCGAAAAATTGGCTCAAATCCGTGTCGAAATGCAAGCCAAAAATGCCGATTATCACCTCGTGAGCACACTCGATGACATTGCTTGGACCTTCAATCTTCGCGGCAGCGACGTAGAAGCCAATCCAGTTTTCATCGCGTATAGCATCATCGGCATCAACGAGGCGTATTTGTTCATCGACGAGGCGAAAGTATCGGCGGCGATTAAGACAAAACTTAAAAAAGATGGCGTGACTGTAAAGCCTTATGCGAGCGTTGTTTCGTTTCTGGAAGTGTTACCAGCCAATAAAAGTATCTTGATAGATCACAATATTGCTAGTATTTACTTGTATAATGCTATAAAATCAGCAAAAATCATACATAACGACACAATTTCGATTGCGTTGAAAGCCATCAAAAATGAAGTCGAAATCGGACATATTCGTAGCGTAATGGTGAAAGATGGTGTGGCGCTGACGCGTATGTTTCGTTGGTTTGAGCAAGAAATATCGAAGCGTGGCGTCAGCGAAGCTGAGTTTGCAGACCGATTAGCAGCGTTCAGAAGCGAACAAAAAGATTATTATGGCGAGAGTTTTGGAGCGATTGTGGGCTACAAAGGCAATGGCGCTATCGTGCATTATCACGCTACGCACGAGGATTGCGCCATGATACAAAACGAAGGTATTTTACTCGTCGATTCGGGCGGACAATACCACGATGGCACAACAGACATCACGCGAACCATTGCGCTGAGTGCGCCGACTGCCGAGCAAAAACGCAACTTTACCTTGGTGCTAAAAGGACATATTGCGTTGGCGATGTTGCGGTTTCCGCATGGTACAAAAGGCATTCAGATGGATATATTGGCGCGTCAATTTTTGTGGGCGAATAACCTCAATTATGGTCATGGCACTGGTCACGGCGTTGGTTTTTTCTTGAATGTGCATGAGCCGCCGCAAGGCATTATCACTGGGCTGAATAGTCGCGGTACGACAGTACATGAAGCTGGTATGTTTAGCTCTAATGAGCCAGGTTTTTATAAAGAAAATGAGTACGGAATCCGTATCGAAAACCTAATATTGGCAACCGATGAACTCGAAAATGAATACGGCAAATTTATGCGTTTCGAGACCGTTACGCTCTACCCAATTGATTTGCAACTAATAGATAAAGCCTTGATGACAAAAGAAGAACGCGCTTGGTTTAATCAATATCATAAAGAAGTGTATCGAAAATTATCGCCAAAGCTCAAGGTAGAAGAGCGTGCTTGGTTGAAGGATAAGTGCAAAACGATTTAAATTAGAATTAAGGGAATTAAAAAAATTAAAAAAATTAAAAAAATAATTGCGATTTTGTGTATCTTTTGTTTCAATTGGCAATAGACAATTGGCAAAATTGATGCTTCTGACAAAAATTGCTAATTGTCTGTTGCTAATTTATAATTGAACATTAACAAAATATTGAAATCCAAATCATAAGTGCTTATTACCAAAACTTGCAACGAAACGCAATTTGGCACAAAAATAGATACATATATATTAGGATTATAATAGATGTAAAAGGCATTTTGAGCAAGCAAAAGCAACTCAAGTGCCTTTTGCTTTTGGTTTAAATCTTTTTTTATTAAAATAATTTTGAATTTTTAGCAAATTGTACGTATTTTTGAGCAAAATTTTAATTATTGTATAAAATACACTAAGTATTTATTTGAAATTAAAAATATTTAAAAATTAAAATTATTGATGCCGAACAAAATTTAAGTTTGTTTTAATATCAATATTTTTAAGATTAAAAATATAATATTGTTTTTTATTAAAAAACTAAATCATAAATGAAAAAATCAGCAGTTCAGAATACGAAAATTGTAGCGACAGTAGGTCCAGCTTGTAATACTTACGAAGGTCTTGGCGGCCTCGTAAAGGCTGGTGTAGATGTGTTCAGACTTAACTTTTCGCATGGTACGCACGAAGATCACTTGAAAGTGATTCAAAATATTGTTCGTTTGAACAAAGAAAATGGTACGCATATCAGTATTTTGGCGGATTTGCAAGGGCCGAAATTGCGCGTAGGCAAAATCGAAAACAATTCAATGCCGATTCACCCAGGCGATATATTGACGTTTACGAACGAAAAATGTATGGGTACGAAGGAGAAAATATACATGAGCTACGACCAATTCGCAGAAGACGTAAAGCCAGGCGAAAAGGTACTCGTGGACGACGGTAAAGTCGTGCTCGAAGTAGTAGAAACCAACGGAAAAGACATCGTGAAATTGAAAGTGGTACACGGCCATACTTTGTCATCTAATAAAGGTGTAAACTTGCCCGATACGAAAGTTTCGTTGCCAGCATTGACCGAAAAAGACATCGAAGACCTCAATTTTATCTTGACACAACCTGTAAACTGGATTGCACTTTCATTCGTGCGCTCGCCGAAAGACCTCAAAGATCTTCGCGACCGTATCGACGCAGTTGGTCACGATGCCAAAATCATGTCAAAAATCGAAAAACCGGAAGCGATTGATCGTATCGATAAAATCATAAAAGCATCGAATGGCATCATGATTGCACGTGGCGACCTCGGTGTTGAATTGCCGATAGAGCGTGTGCCGATGATCCAAAAAGAAATCATCAAAAAATGTATTCAACGCGCGCGCCCAGTGATTGTGGCGACGCAGATGCTCGATAGCATGACCGAAAATCCAAGCCCAACGCGCGCCGAAGTAACGGACGTAGCCAACGCAGTACTCGACGGTGCTGATGCGGTGATGTTGAGTGGCGAAACGGCTGCTGGTATCAATCCGCAACTGGTGGTAGAAACGATGCGCAAGGTTATTGCAGAAGCAGAAAACCATTATGAGGAGCATATTGCTAGCAAACGCCCTGTACCTTCAGCAAAATCACGTACTTTTATGTCAGATGTAGTATGTTTCAATGCTTGCCGCACGGCCGACGATTTGGGTGCAAAAGCGATTGTGGGCATGACGACTTCGGGTTATACGGCGTTCAAAGTATCGAGTTATAGACCAGCTTCGCAGATATTTATTTTTTCGGATCAAGTAAATATGCTCAATACCTTGAATTTGGTTTGGGGTGTTCGCACGTTCTACTACGATAAATTTACGACTACTGACGAAACAATACAGGATGTAATCGAGATTTTGAAAGCAGAAAAAGCTGTAAAAGTAGGCGATATTATCGTGAATACTGGTAGTATGCCGCTTGGTCGTCGCTACCGTACCAATATGATGAAAGTATCAGAAATCGAATAGTTAAAAGTCAGTCAAAATTGTCGGTTAGTCATTCTGTCAGTTAGTTCTTGATTAGACTTGAAAATAACTTAAAAGTTAATCTTTATATGAAAAAGGCTTCGCGAATGCGAAGCCTTTTTTTTGTTTTTAATTGTCAAATTTGAATTTTAATATTTTAATACTTTTTAGGTTCAAATACCAATACACTTGCATTGTTTCGAACAAAAAGCAAACGATTTTGAGTTGCTTTTTTGTTATTAACAGATACAATATGTCGCGTTTGTCCGCTGACCATTAAGCCCGATTGTGCAGGCGTTTGGTATGCAAAACTGCCTTTTCCATCGCCTTTGAGTAAGCAAGAATAACCAGCGTCGGAGCGACCAAGTTGTGCAGTATTGTAGTCAAAATTACCCGCAAGGAGAATATCTTTTTTGCCATCGCCATCAAAATCACGTAGCAAAACAGCGCGTTGTGTCGTGACTTGAGCCATAAATGGCAATATATGTGCTACAAATTTGCCTTTGCCATCGTTTTCAAAATACGTACTCGAAAAAGTATTGGCCTTAAAATAAGCTGCTTTACTTAGTTTATCTTTACCAATAATGTCATGAAAATCAGTGTTGGCAAAATCGCTATATTTTAAATATTTTTTATTCAGATACGGTAACTGTTTGGCGAGTTCGTCTTTGGTCGAAAACAAATATTCGCGACCATGCAGGAAGTAAGTAAGTAGTTGTTCTTTGCGGTCATTTTTATCAAAATCGGCATAGTACATACTCACTGGCTCTTTTTCGCTTGGCTTCAATTTTGAATTTTGTCCTTGATTGGTTGTCACAAAATCGAGGTCGCCATCGTTGTCCATATCGGCGACTTGTAGGCTATTCCACCAACCGAGTTGCAGCTCCAAGCCAATGTTTGTATTCGTAAGATGATTATTTTCATTCAAAAAAACACTTGGCGCAAGCCATTCGCCAACTAGCATCAAATCGGGCGTTTTATTACCATCAATATCGGCCCAAGTAGCGTCAGTCACAAGACCAAATTGCGAAAGCGCAGGCGCAAACTCACTCGTTTTGTCTTCGAGTGTGCCATTGTTATTGATTAGCAAATAACTATTCGGCAATTCGCCATAGTCGCGCGAAACCGAACGGCCACCTATAAATACGTCTATATCGTTATCGCCATCCATATCCGCAACAGCAATACAAGAAGCGTTGGTAGCAATATTGGGCAAACGAGGTGTGTTTTTTACGAATTTTCCGTTTTCATTTATGTACAGACGGACAGCTAAAGGCGCATCACGGGTAGAAAATTCATTACCGCCACTACCAACTAATAGATCTTGATCGCCATCGTTGTCGATGTCAAAAAAAGCAGCGACTGTATCTTCCGAAACACTATCTTGCTCAATGTCATTTTGTTTAGATTTCGTGAATTTTCCTGTACTATTTTGCAGGTATAATTGAGCCATTTTCCATTTTGCATTGCCCAAAAACAAGTCTTCCAATCCATCATTATTCACGTCAGCTACTGCAACGGCTGGGCCTTCGGCAGCACAACTATGCGGTATGAGTGCTTCTCGATCAAACTCATTATAGTTATTTTCTTGATGAATAAAATCCAAGCCAATATTTGATACAACTTGCTGAAATACAGGCTTTTGCGCTTTATTAATCAATGCGTAATCGAAAGTAATTGTAGCGTCTTTTTGCAAAAGCGAAATGGTTTTATCTGTATTTAGGTTCGTCAAAAGTTGCGCTTTCCCATTTGGCCAGATGATATACATTTGGTCGATTGCGTTGCGTTCGCCCAAGCCTACGTGCATCACATAGTCCACCGACGATAAGTAGCCGCGCACCACTTGTTGCTCCTGCAAAATAGATGTGCCATTGCTATTCGGAATCCATATTTTAGCACCAATACCTTGCGTATTCGGCGCATTGCCTTCTAATTTTATATTCAAAAAATGATTTTTAATAGGTTCATTTTTTAATAAAACATCACTGTTGTTTTTATAAATAAATGCTTTGTCGCCGACATTGTTCACAACTAAATCTAAGTCGCCATCGTTATCAAAATCCGCATACGCGGCACCGTTCGAGAACGATGGCGAAGCCGTACACCAATCTTCACTGACGTTCGTGAACGTCATGTCTTTATTGTTTTTATAAAAATAATTATTGAGTTTTACTTGCGGTAAACTGGCTTCCATCTTTAAGCCTTCGGGCTGTATTTGCCCTGGCCGAATGAGGCGTTGCATTTCGGTATTGGAGATAAATTTCATATAATCCAAGTCATTTGAG
The DNA here is from genome assembly GCA_043764975.1 of Saprospirales bacterium. Taxonomy (GTDB): domain Bacteria; phylum Bacteroidota; class Bacteroidia; order Chitinophagales; family Saprospiraceae; genus JAYUJV01. The sequence goes on along the minus strand of JAYUJV010000076.1, from coordinate 11,738 downwards.
CGACGCATAATGCCGTTGGCCACGAATAAATCCTTGTGTCCATCGTTGTCATAATCTGCAACAAGTGCTGCCCAACTCCAATCGGTCGCTGCTATGCCCGATTGCAAAGCGACTTCGCTAAAATAGCCGTTTCCGAGGTTTATTTGTAGTGCATTGCGCGAATATTGATAACTATATCCTTCTTTTATCTTGTAATTTGTGAGGTCAATACCGTCTTCGCCCATCGCTGTTTTTAAGATTTTAGGGTCGTCGGGCAACATATCTACCGAAAAAATATCGGGTTGCGCATCGTTGTTGATGTCCACAATTTCTGTTCCCATCGTAAACTGACTTGTATGTGCCATGCGCTGTTGCGACACTTCCGAAAATGTATTATTTTTGTTATTGATATACAAATAATCATTTTCATGAAAATCGTTGCCGACATAAATATCGGGCCAACCGTCCATGTTAATATCGCCTACCGAAAGGCCAAGTCCGTAGCCAATGGCGTTGCTCATGATGCCCGATTGCAAGGTCGCATCTTTATATTTTCCGTTATCATTGATCAAATATTTATCCCCTGCCAATGGGTGCGGCTCGGCGCTTGCTTGCACACGATTCGGAAACTGGCGGTCTTCTTTGATGGCATGATTGAGCAAAAAAGCATCTAAATCGCCGTCCAAATCAGCATCAAAAAAGGCGATTTGCGTTCCGTAACCTTCTATGTTCAGGCCATATTCGGCTGATTTTTCTTCAAATACTGGCACACCGTTGCCATTGTTACCTTTATTGATGTAAAGCTGGTTGGTGCGCTGCCCATTTGGGTATTTACAATAATAACATACATAAATATCCAACCAACCATCGCCATTCACATCGGCTACGCTGACACCAGTCTTCCAGCCCATTGCGCCAGCTACATTGGCGGTAGCTGTCACGTCTTCAAATTGCATCTGACCTCGGTTGAGGTAGAGTTTGTTGTCGTTTTGGTTGGCTACAAAAAAAATATCCGATTGCCCATCTTTATTAAAATCGCCAACGCCAACGCCAGCACCATTGTAATAATAGATGTACTCAAATATATTAAATGCCGTACTTGGCGTCAATGTATTGCTAAACGCCACGTGCGTATTGTCGGCCGACAACAGCTCGAATCGCTTCGTTGAAGCTGTTTTTTGACAACTTAAACACAAGCTCAATACGATTGTAAAAAAGAATATTTTATATTTCAACTATTAAAAAAATTAAGTAAATGAAAATAATTAAAAAATGAAGATAATATACTAATGGTAATCGGAGCATTGGCAGCGTTTTAAACGCTACTAACGTTGAAAAAAAGGTTAAAACCAGACGTGTTTTGTTATAAAACAACAAATTTAACCAATTTTGACTAAACGTGGTTTTTCGTTATTGATACCAAAAAGCAAATAATTGCTATTTTTAATAACTATTGGTTTTATGTCTTTAATTTGTCCCATAATATTCAGCCCATTTTGTGGATATTTTACGACCTCAAAATTCATATTTCCTTTGTTAATAAACACATCGCCACGACTTGCGTCTAAGCGGCCGTATTGTGGCAAAAAGGTAAAATTGTTGCCGCCAGTTACCAAATCAGGCAATTTATCGCCATTTACATCAATGATTGCCGTAGCGCAGACCGAAGACAATTGAGCATCGAAAGGTAAATCTTTGATGGTAAAATTACCCTTACCGTCGTTGATAGCAATACAACTTCTGAAATACGAAGCCTGACGAAATAAGGCTTTCGATAGCTTATCGCTACCAAAAAGGTCTTGAACCGATTTTGTAGCGTAATCGTGGTGTTTCAACACTTGTTTTTTGAGTGCAGGTAATTCTTTTATCATATCGCGCTTCATGATGATTGGCATATCACGACCATCAATGCTGCGCGAAAGGATTTTTTCTTTATAATCATTGCCATCAAAGTCATTGACCCACATTTTTAGAGGCAATTTGTCTTGATGTGTCAGATACGAATTGTCGCCGAGATTGCCCAACACCAAGTCTTGATCGCCATCGCCATCGAGGTCAGCAGCGCTGATGTTGTACCACCAGCCAGCCATTTGCGCCAAGCCATTTGTCTTGACCAAATTCATTTTTGAACCATCATATTTGAACACCGAAGGCGCAAGCCATTCGCCGACAACTATGAGCTCTTTTCGATTGTCGCCATCAGTATCCACCCATTGCGCACTACAAACCATACCGATTTGAGCTAGTTCTGGTGCAACTTGTGGCGTTACGTCTTTGAATTTTCCCAGACCATCGTTCTGATACAAAAAGCTACGCGGAGACAAACCGTAGGTTTGAGAAACACTACGACTGCCTACAAATAAATCTAAATCCCCATCGCCATCATAGTCATAATGTGTAATTGTTGATGTATTTTGTGCTATTTGAGGAAGCGCATCTGTGATTACAAAATTCCCTTTACCGTCGTTGGTAAAAAATCTGTCCAATAATTCGCGTGAGTTTGGTGTATATTCATTGCCACCCGAACCTACATATAGATCTAAATCCCCATCGCCATCCGCATCAAAAAAATCGGCGGCCGTATCTTCAAAATCAATAAAGCGATTGAAGTCTTTTACTTCTTGCCGCTTAAACCCTCCATTGGCAGTAATATACAATTGACTCGCTTGACCTTTTGCACCACATACAAATATGTCGTCTTGCTTATCGCCATTCACGTCGCCAATGGCTACACGAGGGCCTTCTTTGGAGAGTTCGGCTGGGATATTTCGCTCTGTATAAAAATCAATATAATTGTTTTCGGTATGTTTTTCAAATACCGTTGTGGCCACTTCTGTCATGAACGGCTTTACTTTGTCTAGCTTGGGCATTACTTTTTGATGTGTTACTTTTGCAAAATCAATAACATTTACCTTAGCTGTTTCAAAATTAGTGATTTTTGACATCGTCCTATCGTGCCAAGTCACAATGACGCTATCTATCGCTTTTCCCTTTTCGAGACCAATCATCAGTTTGTAATCCATACTAGATTGGAATCCACGTGTCGGGATTAATTCTTTTTGTAAAATATCAGCACCTTGAAAAACTTGTACTTTAGACCCTATCGCATACGTATTTTGCTGACTACCAATGAGTTGAAAGCCAATATAATTTTTTGTAGAATCCGTAACCGAATTATTTTTAAATAAAAAAGCCTCTTGATTGACGTTATTGACGACCAAATCCAAGTCTCCATCATTGTCTAAATCGCCATACGCCGCACCATTTGAAAACGATTTGCCTTCGAGTCCCCATTTTTTTGAAACTTCCTCAAACTTCAAGGATTTGCTATTCCGAAACATCATGTTCTGAATCGGAACAGACGGCATATTTTTTATGATTTCATCTAATTGTTCTTTCTGGCCTGTCAAAGCCATTTTTTGCATCACGTCATTCGCAAAAAAATCAATAAAATCTTGATCAATCACATCATGATAAATACCGTTTGAGACATATAAATCTTGATAACCATCGTAATCCGCATCAAAAATGAGTGCGCCCCAACTCCAATCCGATGCTTGTACGCCACTATAATGCGCAATTTCTTTGAACGAACCGTTTCCTTGGTTGAGCTGTAGCGTATTTTGAGAAAATTGCTCATAAAAATCACGACTAACTTTGAGGTTATGAACATCTATGTTTTCAAACTCAGTAGTGGTTTTTAAGCGCGTTTCGTCAGAAGGCAACATTTCGGTCGCAAACACATCAGGTTTACCGTCATTATTCACATCAGCCATATCCGAACCCATAGAAGCCAAACTGAGGTGTTGCATTTCGTTGGTCAAATCTTCTTTGAACGTACCATCTTTCATATTGATATACAGATAATCACGCTCAAAAAAATCGTTCGATACATAAATATCTAACCAACCATCGTTGTTCACATCACCAACGGTAACGCCAAGGCCGAAGCCAATCAAACTACCATAAATACCAGCTTTTTCGCTCACATCCACAAATTTGCCATTGTCGTTGCGGAGTAATTTGTCGCCACCACCTTTCAAAAAATCCTTTACAGGCCAATCTTCTGCTCGACGAGTGCGCTCATTGGCATAATCGAGGGTATTGACTGGTATAAAACTATTGTTGAGGATATAGGCATCGAGGTCGCCATCGCCATCGTAGTCAAAAAAAGCGGTATGGGTCGTTAATCCTGGATCATCGAGTCCATATTCAGCTGCTTTTTCTGCAAAGGTCAAATTTCCATTATTTATAAATAACTGATTGTGAGGTAATCTACCTGATTTATAACCTGCATTACAAACATAAATATCCAATAACTTATCGTTGTTGATGTCCACCATCACCACGCCTGTACTCCATTCATCTTTAGATGTTGTGCCAGATGTAGTCGATATATCCTCAAATTTCAGGTTGCCTTTATTGAGATATAATTTATTTTCGCCCATATTGGCCGTGAAAAATACATCAGACAAGCCGTCGTTGTTGATGTCGCCAATGGCAACACCGCCGCCGTTGTAAAAATTGCGATAACTGAATATATTAAGGTCTTCGGTATTTTTTACGACATTATTGAACGTAATACCAGAATTACGGGATGCTACTTTCGTAAAAATGGGATTGCCTTCCATGCTTGTTTTGGTCTTATTACAAGCAAAAAAGATAAAAAAACTAAGTATAAATGTGAAAATGCGAAACGAATATAATTTCATGATGTGTTTTACCTAAACGTAAATTATTTGATAATAAAAAAAACAAGTTTGATAGAATTTAATTCACAAAAATACAGTTTTCTATTCGTTTCAGTTAGAAAAACAAATAAAAAAAGGTATCAAATTTTACTTGATACCTTTTAAAAATATTTTTAAAACTTAAAATATTCATCGAGTGAGCATGACATCACCGACTACTATTTTTTCTTCCCCAATGCGCTTATCTAAAAAGCGAACAACACATACAAAAACGCCTTGTTGAGCAAAAAGCCCTCGATATTGTCCGTCCCAAGTCGTATCGGGCGACAGCGAATTGAAAACCAAATTGCCCCAACAATCATATATAGTTTGCTCGCGAAATTCTACCTCTTTCCCAAATATTCTGAGTACATCGTTTATGCCATCTTCGTTGGGCGAAAAACTATTGGGTATAAAAATTCGATCGTTGTCCGAACACTTTTTGAACGGTAACGAAAACTGACCTTCAAGCACACAATCAGGATCTTTTGCATACGTAACTTTGTAAGTATGTTTTGTGCCGTCTTTCAAAAACAAGGTATCTGCAGCAATGGCTGCGCCGTCCCAAGTTATGTTTTTAAATTCATTGAGTGTCAACGGAAAGGTATTGCCTTCGCAAGTAGGCAATAAAACTGGCACAAAGGGATTTTTGAAATCAACTATTTTTACCTTTACTTTTGCTGAATCCACACAAGCATTTTTTTGAGCCACAATACTATAAACACCTGATTTTGAAATACTTATGGTCGAATTGACAAGTAATTTATTAGCAAAATAAAATTTAGTATTCGGCGCACTGAAATTTAAATCAATGCTATTTTTGGCGCACGCAACAGTATCTCTTAGGTTTATCTTGAATTTATTGGCCACTTGTACTTTACGCGAAGTGCTATCGCTACAAATACCGACCGCCACTTCATGTTTTATATAATTTGCACCTATTTTATCGAAAGTCAAGTTCGGACTTTTATCTGCAAACGTATTGTTATAAGTATTCCAAATATGTTTTATAGCGTTTGAAGAATCTAAAACAATTGGCCTTATTTGCGAGCCAATACAAACGGTATCGGGCAATTTGAATCGAGCATCAGCTTTGGTACAAAACCCTTTCATGGCCACATTATCGTCTGTTTTGAGTATCGTTGTCGCCACGGATTCAGTTTTGATACTATTCAATAAGTTGTAATTAGTGCGTATATAACCTTTGCTCGATGAGTATAATTTAAACTTTGTTACGGTTGGTGTATTGACAGCACAATCGGGCAGGCTACCGTCTGCATTAAATTTAGCCACAATAGTTGTTTTACCAATGTTTCGGATAGAAAAAATCTCGTCGCTAGGCAATATCAATCCAAAAAGGGCGCTTGTATTCAAGCATCTATCTATTTGTTTTTCCCAAATCACGTCTAGATTTTGATCAAGTTTCAAAAAACTATTGTTGTCAATATCATAAATAATGGCTGCTTTATTTTTCTGAAAACCAATGATTTGCAGGCGATATTTAGCAGATTTTACGTTGGTAAGTTCATTAGTGGTAAAATTATAAAAAGCAACACAAGGTAAATTAGTAGCAAAATTAGCATAATCATTGTAATAGCCTGACACCAATAATCGCTTATCGTCTGCCGAAGCGTATTGCTCCATAACAATATTGGTTTCTATATGACCTATTTTGTCAGGCGTGTAATACTGAATAAACGTACTGTTTTTACTAACGCCACCACCAAACACAGGATTGGCCGTGTTGCCTTTCATGCAACTCGGCGCCGTTTCATCCAAAAGAGACCACATCACATTCAAGTTTGAATCCCATAAAAGGTAATGAACTTTGGCAAAATCATCCGTCACGTTGTTGGTATTTAACAAAAATTGAACCTTTTTGCCAAAAGACATCGTGCCATCTTTAGCCATTTGAGTCGTAAAATAAAAATTTTGTCCCCCTACTATTTCTGATAAAGCAAAACCTGCAATCCAAATATTGTCTGCATTATCTGCCTCAATATCAAATAGTTGCGTGTGGCCTTGTACGCCAATTTTTCTATACCAAACAACTTGCCCTTGCGGACTAATCTTTAATAAAGATGCGTTGTAGTTTGGTGCTAATTCGTCGCTAATGCCGAGTACGATACCATCGTTTTGCCACAACATATCTTTCAATATCGGTTTTTGAAAACCTTGACTATACTCTTGACTCCAGATGAGCGTACCAGTACCCGTTTCAATTTTCATTACTTTTATCTTGTCATTGCCAAAATCAGGATTTTGCCCAGCCACATAGACATACGCGCCGTCTGCACTTTTCACCATCAATGGTTGAGACAAATAGTAAGGTAAGGCGTTTTGATATGCTTTTTGCGCACTTATGGTATCTAAAATGTAGCAAAAAAACGATAACAATAAGATAGTTTTTTTCATTTTTAGTTCGTTATTTATGCAAATATACAATACTAAATCTACTTATTCGGTAAATTAAAATGGGTAGCGCATATTTATACGATACCCATTTTAATTTGGATATTTATTTTACCCTTACCAAATACAAGTTACCTTGTTGCTCTACGCTATCCATCATCCAGACCATCGTATCTTGTGAGATGTGTATAATTGGACATTTTTTAGGTACGCCTTGCTTACTAATTGCATTGAAACAATTGTTTCGGAGATTAAAATGTCCCTCTTCTACCTGAGATCCCATGTGAGCGACGTATGTACTATCCGCTTTGAATTCAAAGTTGATGATACTCGCATCAAAACCAGTAACTGTTTGGCCACCAATCAACCATTTATCTCCTTTCCATTTACCGTACCAAGCCTGAATACCTTCTTTTTTTTGCTGACAAGCTGAATTTAATACAATAAAGCAGCAAATTGATATAAATATTCTCATGTTAAAAACGCTATTTTATTTAAAATAAAAACCAAAAAAAGGATGCCAAATTAACTTTGGCATCCTTCATAATTATAGTAAACTATAGTAAATACTGATTAATAACCAGCGTTTTGCTTTAATTTTGAATTAGAAGCAATTGCAGCTGCAGGAATTGGGAACAAAACTGTACCTGGTGCATTGTTTGAAGCACCTGTACCTGTCAAGAATTTACCGAAACGGATCTCGTTTGTACGAGCACCACCTTCCCAATAAGTTTCACGACCCCATTCGTCGAACATATCATTTTCTGATACTGTTGCTACTGCTGCAAGACCACGCTTTGTACGCAATGTAGAAAGTGTAGTAGCTGCTGCCGCTGCATTACCCGCGCGCAATTGTGCTTCAGCTTTCATTACCAATACTGCACCGTAACGCATCAAGATATAGTTAGCTGCATCAGCTGGGTGGTACTTAATAGCACGGATACCCATTGATGTGTTAGCACCTGCTAAAAGAATATTTCCTGTAAAGTCCAATTGAACTTGGCTACGACTGTCAATCAATTTGGTACCGTCATCTTTGAATTGAGGACCAGCTAAAAAGCCTTTACCAATACCAGAGAATTTTGAACCATCTTTCTTAGGCGCAACACCAGCACGTTGGTCAGCAGCTTTATCAAACTTACCGTAGAAGTCAGCCAAAGTTGCAAAACCATTCCAACCCGAAGGGTTTTGGTCGTAGTGTAATGTCATAAACCAACGGTTTTGTGGCGAACCTGCCAAAGAAACAAGGATAATTTCCTTCTTAGCATCTTTCGTAAAGTTATCGAAATACTTATCTTCTAAAGAATAACCTTCAGCAGTTACAGCATCACAATAAGCTACAACTTTAGCCATATCGCCTGCATCAGCTTTGCCACTACCAGTATAAATGTGCTTATTCAAGTACATTTTAGCTAATAAATAGTTAGCAGCCGCTTTGTTCGCCTTGCCGTTAGAAATACTTGGAGTAGCAGAAGCTAATTTTGGTAATGCCTCAGTCAAGTCTTTTACGATAAAATCAAAAGCAGCAGCACCAGCCAATACGGTTGGCTCATCTGTAATTTTTGAATTTACATCACGCGTTGGTACTTGCCCCCAATAGTCTAGTACATTGTGCATGTGTAAAGCTCTGATGAACTTTGCTTCAGCAGCTTGTGCATCAGTTGGGTTAGAAGCTAGTAATTCATTCATATTGTAAGAACGCTCATTCAATTGATTCCAAGCATTCAAAACCCATGAGTGCGTAGCATCCCAAGTGTGCGCATCCAATGTACGCCAAACACCATTATCACCCCAATCCACACACGTGTTGGTGGAATCATCTCAGCTGATGTATGCTCACCTAACGCATAAATATTTGCTTGGTCAGTATAAACATCTAACTTTGTATAAGCAGAAGCTAATAATTTTGAAGCATCGCCTACTACAAATTTGTCTTCTGACTTTGCAATTTCAGAATCACTTTCTGTTCTTGCTAATTTTGTACAAGCAGAGGCTAAGCAAATCAATGCAAAACCTGCTAGTAAGAATTTGAACTTAACTAAATTTTTCATGTCAAAAAATTTTATTTACTTAATTTAAATTAATTAAAAAGATACATTAGCACCAACCGAAACAGTCTTTGCTCTTGGATAAGCATTGTAATCAATACCTGCTGAAGGCACACCATCAATTTGCTTGTTAGTGTTTACCTCAGGATCTTGTCCTGTATATTGAGTAAATGTAGCCAAGTTTTGACCAGCTACGAATACACGCACATTACTGATACCTGCAACACCTGGCTTAAAGTTGTAAGCCAAAGACAAGTTACCTAAACGAACAAAACTACCTGATTGCAAGAAACGCGTTGATACATCTGGTGCATTAAACGCACCTTCTGTAGAAGTTACAACGTCTTTTGTTACGTTACGACCATTACTCAAAGAACCTTTTGTAAAGAATGCATTCGCTGTGTTTGAGTAGATATAGTTACCAAACACACCATTAAAGAAAATGTTCAAATCTAATCCCTTATAAGAGAAAGTATTTGTTAAACCACCTGTAACTTTAGCAAGTGGAGATTTACCACCCAAAAATTGCTGTACATCACCTTGAGGATAAATAGAGTTACCTTTATCATCATATCCACCAAAAGGACGTAAGAAAAACGCATACAATGGTTGACCTTCTGCAATACGCTCAGCAAATGCACCTGTCAAACCTTGACCTGAAATCTCACCTGTATTGATCAAACCTTTGAAGTTCTTTACAGTGTTATCGTTCATCGCTACATTGAAATTAACGTTCCAAGAGAAATCTTTTTTAGCAACCGGAACCAAATTTAATGTTAATTCTACTCCTTTGTTGATTACGTTTGCAGGTAAGTTTGTCCAGTTAAATTCAGTTGCAGCTGGTTGAGCTGTTCTTACTCTAAGTAACAAGCCAGTTGTATTTTTGTTATACACCTCTACTGAACCCGAAATACGATTGTTTGCAAACCCAAAGTCCAAACCAAAGTTTGTAGCAGCTGTTTGTTCCCATTTCAAATCAGGATAGTTATTCGATATGGCGCTAATAGAACCACCAGATAAATTTCCACCAGAATCATAAAACTTATCAGAGATACGATTACGTTGGTCATAAACGTTGTGAGGAATTTCTTGATTACCAGTCACACCATAACCTACACGAAGACCTAAATCAGAGAAAAATTTAGGGCAGAAACTCTCTTGTTTTACTCTCCATTTAGCTGCGAAAGATGGGAAGTTACCGTACTTATTGTTAGGTCCGAATTTTGTAGAACCATCACGACGCAATGAAGCTGTCAATAGGTATTTTTCAGAAATATTCAAGTTCACACGTCCAAAATAAGACTGTAATTCATCATAACTATTGAAAGAGTTTGTTACAGACTTAGTTGCAGCAGAACTATTGTTAGCCATGATGTCTAAGTTTGTTGACGAGAATGCAGTTGCGTTGGTATTACGACCTACGTTACTGAAATTCTGGTATGAATAACCCAACAAACCAGAGAAGCCGATGTTACCAAACTTCTTGTCATAAGTCAAGTAGTTTTCAATCATCTTATTGTTGTTGTTTCTTGCACTTGAGTACAAACGACCCACACCTGTAACAGATTGCATTAACAAATCGCCAGAAAAAACCTCTGTACGAGAAGCGAAAGTACGGTCAAAACCCAATACAGTTTTGAACGTCAAACCATCCATAATTTTGATTGCACTTGTGATGTTACCAAAACCTCTCAATGTACTTGCTGTACCTTTGTAGTACTTCAAGATAGCTAAAGGTGTAGGCTCAGTTTCACCTGGTTGAGTCAATACTTTTGCACCAGTCTTATCCAATGAATCTGCTGCAGTTACAACAGAACCTTTCTTAGCTAAATAAGCGGGCAAAGTAGGATTAGATTTCAAAACAGCTGACAATAAATCACCTACGAAACCCGCATTTTCAGAAATCGGAGATGTTTTGTCTTCTGTGTTTGCTACCGTGAAAGAAGTAGATAATGTCAAACGATCATTCAACATTTTTTGCTCAGAGCTAAAACGTGCTGTATAACGCTTCAGGCCAGAATCTTTGATAATACCAGTTTGGTTCAAGTAACCTAAAGAAAAACGGTAGTTTCCACTACCTACACCACCACCAAAAGACAAAGAGTGTGTATTTGCCAAACCTGTTTGGAATATTTCTTTTTGCCAGTCAGTAGAGCCTTTCTTGTCTTGCTTAGGGCTTGCAGCAGCAAAACTAGCAGCATCCAATAAGTCATACTTTTTAGTGATTGAACTTGCGCCCAAAGAGTAACTGTAATCCACAGTACCTTTACCTTCTTTACCTTTCTTAGTCGTGATCAATACAACACCATTCGCACCACGAGAACCGTAGATAGCTGTTGCAGATGCATCTTTCAAGATACTGATAGACTCAATATCATCTGGATTGATGAACGTCAATGGATTACGATCAGCAATACGACCAAAACCTTCAGCATTAGAAGCTGGATCATCGCTGTTACCAGACAATGGAACACCATCAATTACGAACAATGGGTTGTTACCGTTACGCATAGAAGATGTACCACGAATACGAACATTGATACCACCACCTGGCTCACCACTGTTCTGA
>JAYUJV010000075.1:0-10856 GCA_043764975.1 Saprospirales bacterium | reverse complement strand
TGCCCGATGGTGGCTACGTGAATGGCATTCATTTCAAGATTCCGAACTCAAAAGGTGTGGTTTTTTACCTAAAAGGCAACTCCCGAAGCATAAAAGGCTGGGGCAAATTTGCGCGTGATTTTGTGGGCAAAGGCTATGATTTTTTTATGATCGATTATCGTGGTTTTGGTAAAAGCAAGGGTAAACGAAGTGAAAAAATCTTGTTTAGCGACGCACAAGCGGCTTACGAATGGCTCAATACGCAGTACGAACAGCACAATATCATCGTGTATGGGCGTTCGCTCGGTAGCGGTATTGGTGCATATATAGCGAGTCGGAACACGCCAAAGATGTTGATTTTGGATTCGCCTTATTATAGTTTTCGGAGTTTGGTGGCGCGTCACGGCTTTTTTCTGCCTTTGGGTTGGATTTTGCGTTACCAGATTCGGAGCGATTTGTATTTGCCAAAAATAAAAGTGCCCATTTTTTTTATTCACGGCGTCCGCGATCGTTTGACGAGTTTTGCTTGTAGTCAAAAACTATTTGCGCTCAATCCGCAAGCAACACCGATTTTTAGCATCGAAAAAGGCAGCCACAATACTTTGCCAGAGTTCCCAGAATACCACGATTATCTGTATGACATTTTGAATGAGGAATTTGAGGGGAACGAGAGTCGAGAGTCGAAAATCGAGAGAATGAATCGAGAGCTGGAATCGTGAGATTAAAACGAGAGTCGAGAGTCGAAAATCGAGAGAACGAATCGAGAGCTGGAATCGTGAGATTAAAACGAGAGTCGAGAGTCGAAAATCGAGAGAATGAATCGTGAGCCGTGAGAAACGTGCGAAAGCTAGGATCGAGAATTGGTATAAATAACGTCTGTGTTAATCTGTGTTATCTGTGAGCAAAAATCTATTAAATCGAGCGTGGAGAGTCGAAAATCGAAAGTTTCCAACTGAGCGTTACCCGAAAGCCGTGATTATTTATTCAAATCAAATTGTATAAGTTTTAAATTTTTATTTTAATTCAAAAAAGTGCAAGGTTTAATTATTTTTATAAAAAACAAAAAAAAAGGTTTCGTAAAAACGAGATTGGCAGCAACAGTTGGCGACGACAAAGCATTGGCCATTTATGAACAATTGTTGCAAATCACACAGCAAGTTTGCTTGGGTGTTGATGCTAAACGATACGTATATTATAGCAATACAATTGAGCAGAATGACGAATGGTCGTCTGATTTTTTTTCAAAAAAAATACAATATCAAGGTGATTTGGGTGAGAAAATGTACGAGGCGTTTCGTGAGATTTGTACCCTACATCAGAAGGTCGTCATTATCGGTAGCGATTGCGCTGCTTTGACATCGGACATCATACAAGCAGCTTTTGATGCCTTAGATTCGCACGACGTGAGCATCGGCCCTGCGCTTGATGGCGGTTATTATTTGCTCGGTTTGCGTGCTGCGCATCAAAGCCTTTTTGAAGACATTGCTTGGAGTACCGCGAGCGTATTGGAAGCGACTTTGCAAAAAGCAAAATCCTTACAACTATCTGTATATCAATTACCTACGCTTTCAGATATTGATAATGAGGCGGATTGGAATACGTTTCAAAGCGAAAAAAATCGTTGAGTTGTTAATGAAAAATTTAATAAGTGGCAATATACAATTGGCAAAAAACAATTACTCTCGAAGAAAAATTACTTTTTGCCAATTGCTAATTCATACTGAAAATTTATAAAATACTGAAATTTAAGCTATAATTCACTTAGCCTAAGCATTTACAATAAGTATTCGGACACAATTATTTTTACTTTAATATTTAGTATAAAATGTTGATTGTCAAGGACTAACTGACTAATCGACTAACTGACTTAAGTTATCTATTTCACAATCTTCAAACTCAAATCCAACTGTTCGGCAGAGTGCGTGAGTGCGCCGACCGAAATATAATTTACGCCAGTTTTTGCTACATCGCGCACGTTTTGTAACGTGATACCACCCGATGCTTCCAGTTCAAATTTACCAGCCACGAATTTTACGGCTTCCGCCAAAATTTCGACAGGAAAATTATCGAGCATAATACGATCCACTCCACCAACGGCAACTGCTTGTTCGAGTTCTACGAGGTTACGAACTTCTATCGTAATCGGCAACGAAGTGTTGGTTTCTAACTGATATTCATGTATGCGCTCTATCGCTTGACGGATGCCGCCGCAAGCGTCCACGTGGTTATCTTTTGGCATAAATCGGTCATACAATCCATCGCGATAATTGTGGCAACCGCCGATACGCACCGCCCATTTTTCGAGAAAACGGAACAGCGGCGTTGTCTTGCGCGTATCCAATATCTTTACATTTATACCGTCCACCTCGAACGCAAATCGGTCAGAAAGTGTCGCGATACCACTCATGCGTTGCATGGTATTGAGTACCAAACGCTCGGCTTTGAGCAAGGCCTGCGTGTTACATTCTACATAAAAAGCAATTTCGCCATAATCGACTGCCTCGCCATCTTTTTTGAGTATTTCGATGCTATGCGTTGGATCCACACGCTTGAAAATAGCCTCCGCAACCGCCACGCCAGCCAAAATACCAGTATCTTTTACCAATAATTTTGCCTTACTTCTATTCTCTTTCGGAATACAAGCGAGCGAAGTCACATCGCCTTCATGCACATCTTCATACAAGGATTTATCAATCCATTCATTCAATTCTTGTTCACTTATAATGATCTGTGCCATAATATTTTATATATTTTTAAATTTTAGTTATATGTAACAATCCAGTTTTCTTCTGTTAAGTCAATTGCATCAATAGCGAGATTACATACTTTTTGAATATCTTTTGCAGATAGATTTACTTCTACAAAATATTTATTCCTTAGCACTCGTGCAGCCCTGAATACTGATTTATCTTTACCAATATATTTGGGATAACGATTAGCAATTATTCCAAATTTTTCAGGTTCTAATTCAGCAATCGTATTCAAAGTTTCTTCCAAAACATCTCTCCAACTTGAAACAGTAAATTGCTCTCCAAGTATTTCTAACCTACTTGGTGTAGTACCTGTTACACTTGTGTCATTTTCATGGGTATCATTTCCAAAATAACTCCAAATTTCAAGAACAATTTCAGCTAGTTTTTCTGAACGTTCTTCTATTTCGTCTTTATTCCAGATTTTCAGCCCAGTAAAATATTTATTTAATTCCAAATGACTATTAGCAAGTTTTATACATTTATTAGGAAAAATATCATTTGATAATTCACTATTATAGGCAGTCAAAGTTAAATTTCCAATATTATGTTGATATAATTCATGTACATCTTCCCAATTCCCCCCTAAATGATTACTCCACCAAGCGGTAATCGTTTGAGGCATTATATGCTCAATCGTGTAGTTTTTATCAATATCTACCATTTCTTTGTGTTGGTAACTTTCTTCAATAGTTTCGAGTATTAACTTTGTTTTGACAGCCCTATCGCCACCGCCATACATTTTTGTTTCTGCAAACTTCAATTTGAACTCGTTATCTTTTGGATAGCCTTTTGTTTGCAAGACTGTTTTAAAAGTTTGTACTAGTATTTCATGCTCTTTTCCTACAATTTGTGATGAAACACTCGGAAATATTTTGTTCAATTGATTTGTTGGAATACCACAAACGAATCGTCTAATTAAATAATTTTCTAATATTTTTAATACTTTTACAAACTCAATTTCAGTTAGCTTACCTTCTTTATAATTATTATAACAATTCATTAGCAATGGATAAGCTGTTGTAACTTCAATTCTATTAAGCCTTTTCAACTGTTTACTAATGTCTGTATTTATTTCTTTTTCAGGATTTAGTAGGCATTCGTAATACTTTGAAAATTTATTAAGTTCAGTTAAATATTCAATTGCATTATTGGGATTAACGTTTTCTTTGAGAGAATAATATACATCAGTTTGCCTAACAATTGATCCTTTATGCATTAAATAATGTCTAATAAATTCAGTCAGAGTATCATTCAAAGCAACTTGCATGGGATACCAAAATTTTTGATATATCTCTGCTTGATTGTCTATATGAATTCGCATAAATAGATAATTACGTATCAAATCCGCTTGTGTCAATGGTCTTCCTTTTGCATTTAGACTTTCAAAAACTAAATAAGGATTGTCATTTACATCTAAAACAATAGAAACAATAGAAAAAGAAGTAATAATTACCTTTTTGATTGTTTCTATCTCCATCCTTTTTTGTTTCATTTTCTTTTTAAAAAAATCATAAGCAAATAGGATTTGACTATTCCCATCATGGGGTTTATCATCAATTATTCTCATATAAACTTCTCTATCTGACTGAGTAGGCAATAATTTATAATAGTCAGGTTGCCCTTTTTTGAATTTATTTACAAGAAAAAGTTCTTGAATTTCTTCGGCAACTTCGTGGCGATTTTCGCTTTTGGCTATATCACGAAGTAGAGCCAAAATTATAAATATTGTAGTGATTCTTTGTTGGCCATCAATTAAAAGATATTTGACTACTCCTTCTGGTACAGAAATAGTTGGCATACTAACAATAGAACCAATAAAGTGCGCTCTTGGTGTCTCCATTTCGCATAACTCTTCCAAGTCGTCCCAAAGAACTTGCCACTCTTTTTTATCCCAACTATAAGTCCTTTGAAATAAAGGTATTACATATTGTACTGTACCTTCAATAATTTTTTGAAGTTTAGTTTCATTTGCTTGCATAAGACAATTATATTTTATATTTCATTTTGCTTCCAATCATTTCACCAAACCAATCACAGCGTCCATAATATCTGCTGCAACGGCGGTTTTTGATTTCAAGCCAAAATCTTTTACATCGCCATTTCTGAACAATAAAGTTATCTTGTTGGTATCGTGTGCAAAGCCAGCGCCGCTGTCTTGCAAACTATTCAGTACAATAAAATCTAAGTTTTTACGCTCCAATTTGCCTTTGGCATGTGCCATTTCGTCGTTGGTTTCGAGCGCAAAACCGATAAGTAATTGGTTGGCTTTTTTTTGAGTGCCAAGCGTAGCGGCAATATCGGTCGTTTTGGCAAGTTGTATGCTCAGGTCGTCGTCTTTCTTTTTCATTTTTTGTTCGGCTACGTGTTGCGCCTTATAATCCGCAACGGCTGCCGAAAGAATCGTAATATCGCTTTCGCTAAAATGCGTTTGAGCGGCTTCGTACATCTGTTGCGCGCTTTCTACACGCGTGATTTGCACGTTCGGATGCGTTGCGCCTAAGTGTGTAGGGCCAAGTATGAGTTGCACCATCGCGCCTTGCGCCGCAGCAGCTTCGGCAATCGCGATACCCATTTTGCCCGACGAACGGTTACCAATAAAGCGCACTGGATCTATGGCCTCGTAAGTTGGACCAGCCGTAATCATTACTTTTTTACCTTTTAAGGCTTGTTTTTTATCAAAAAAGGCTTCGAGATACGCCACAATATCTTCTGGCTCCGCCATGCGGCCTTCGCCGACAAGTCCGCTTGCCAATTCGCCGAAACCGACTGGCAGCACTTGATTGCCATATTGTGTTAGTTTTTGGATATTGGCGACCGTAGCTGGGTGTTTCCACATATCGAGATCCATAGCTGGAGCGACGAACACTGGGCAGCGCGCCGAAAGATAAGTGGCCGTGATGATACTATCGCAAATGCCGTTTGCCATCTTGGATAGGGTAGTGGCGGTGGCTGGCGCGACCACAAAAGCATCAGCCCAAAGACCGAGTTCTACGTGGTTATTCCAACCTTCTTCGGAGGAAACTTCGCTATGCACGGGTCTTTTGGAGAGTGTCGCCAATGTCAATGGCGTGATGAAGCCTTTGGCGGCATCGGTCATCAAGATTTGCACTTCTGCGCCTGCTTTGATGAGCAATCGAGTGAGCGTGGCAGATTTATAAGCGGCGATACTACCCGATATGGCCACGATTATTTTTTTTCCTTTCATACGTTTGTTTACCTATTTCGTTTTCAGCACCAAATTTAAGGGTTTTATTGCTATTTTACAAGTTTTGAAAAAAATGAGTAGGTTAGGTATAAAAAAAACTGCCACCCAAAGCAAGGTGGCAGTTTTAGTACATTACTTCGGAAATCTTGTTTCAAATTTCCCTTCCGTGAATTTTAACTTATTCGGATTTAGAGGATTGTTTTTTGGTTGATCTGGCGCAATCAAGAGATTGAGCAAAAATTCCCCTTTAACGGAGTTTTTTATCGTATCTATCTCTGTTATGATTATATAATTATTGGCCCCTTCATCTATGATATATTTATCTTCTGTTATATCACCATCATAAGCGTGAGTATAATAACTCATATTAACCTTATTAGTATCCAAATTGTCAGATAAAGTTACTTGGTATTTGCCAACTTCATACTTGATACTATTTAAAATAGCAAAATCTCTTTGTGCGCCATCAATTGTATAAGTACCGAACAAAATTCCAAATTTTTTATTATAATTTTTATATTTTAAAGCCAAAGTAGATGCTTTAAAATCTTTACCATTCTTTTTTGCAGTTGTCCAACCGTATTCCATAGAACCTGGTTCGTATATCGGACTATTGTCTATTTCTATTACGTTAGCATCCTCTTTTTTACAGCTGCATAGAAATAAAAATATTATATATATAAGTAATTTTTTCATTATTTTAGAATTATTAGTTTACTTAATTCCTACCCTATCACTTCGTTTTGACAAAGCAGATTTAGTTAGAAATTTAATTTTTAATAAGTCTAAAATACTGCGATTTAGTATTTCCTTTTAGTTCGATATGATAATATCCATTTGCAAAATTTGATAAATCAAGTTCTTTTTCAAACGACTCTTTCAGATCAAGATCAAGTAGGTTATTCCCCAAATTATTGTACAATATCAGTTTTTGATATTCTCCTTTCAGATTATATACAGTTACTTGGTTTGAGGTTGGATTAGGTGCCATGATAATATTTTAAGTATTAGTGGCTGCATTGATTACATTTGAAGATTGCTTCCCTTGTGCTGATGGGCAATCTTTTAAATTTGATACATCTATTTTTTTTGTAATCGTAATGATTTGATTATCAGCTGATTTTATGCGAGCATGAATAAAAAAAGCGGTATTTTGTATAGGGAAGTCAAAACAAGTAGCAGTAGAAAGAATGCTAATATTGTTCCAATTAATAATACCTGACGAGCTACTTGCCCATTCGATTTTAAATGGAGCTACCCCTAAAAACCCTGGTGCTGCTTGTGTAATATTTATACACTGACTGACTTTAGAATTTTTGACACAAACATCAGATTCTCCCAATATTGATACTGACCACTCAGGCGATGCTTGAAAAGCTGCCACAGCACAGCCAGTATTTTTGATTACTTTTGCATTGTCGTTTTGGCTATCACCCGTAGCCGTACCATTAAAGTTGACCGTAGGGTTTGAGTAATGTAGAATCCTATTACTTCCTCCTTGAGGCATCATGGCAAGCAAGGTTTTCCTTTCTCCTTTTCCAGAGTCAAAAAAACAAAATCCATGACCACAACTATGGTCATCGTCTCCAGCAATATTGCAACCAGTAGAACCACTCCTTGAGTGTAATGCACCGAAGATATGTCCTATCTCATGGGCTAAGGTATATCTTGGGCCAAGTAAAAAAGGGGTTTCGATAATAGCAAAAGAATTACTACTTGAAGGATTACCTACTCCTGCAAAAGGTATCGTTCCAAAGATTTGATTGTTCTGACCGTCAAGGTAGCCTTGGTTGGAAAGCAAACACACAATATCTGCTCTAAATTGATTTTTAAGAGCCAAAGCCTTGGCGTCAATCTTCAAATTTGCAATATCAGCAGATAAATCTGGAATTTTAGAAGAGAAATTACCATTGCTTGTGGTGGTAAAATTAAAACTAAAATCAACAAATCTTGTCCTAATTCTTTTATTGGTAATGTCACTATTTTTAAAAGCGATATTGACAGATTCAAAAGCGGATTTTAGAGCAAAATTGACTTGTACTGAAGTTGGTAAGGAGTAAGTTACCAAAGTATCAAAATAGGCTTGATTAGAGTGTTGCCCTGTCAGATATTTTTTTGCTTCAGATGTTACCAATACCAATACATCTATAATAGCTGGGCAAGTGTTATTACTTTCTGCACATAAATTTATCGATTCGTTACTAGGGTTTTCTTTTGGCGCTTTGTCAAGGCCACAAACAGTTTTTTCTGCTTTATTTATGTCATTTCTCATCAGTGCCACATACTCCTTACCCAAAGGAAACAGGGTATAATAGTCTTTTTCGGTTTTTAAAAAACCACTAATGTTAGAATCTTCTTGTAAGATGAAAATGTCTCCAGTTTGAGTTTGGTCGTCGCCAATTTTTCCGTACCATGAATAATTTTTATTATTTTGATATTCAACTTGGTCTGCAACAGCTTTAAATACTTTAGTGTTATTCGGAATTTTAAAAAATAATAATCCATTTTGTTGGACGGTAGGTAGGCTTTTAACCTTCAAAATCTGGTAGTCGAAATAAAGTTTACTTTCAACAAAAGAATTTAAGGTTGAAATTTGCTGTGGAGTAATCCCAGCATTTTCTATACTCGATAATTCAAATAACTCGTTTTGTGAAAAAACTTGACTTGAATTAGAGATTAGAAAGCTGAAAAGCAAAACACTTTTCAGTAAAAATTTAGAAAAAAGATTTTTTTTCATAGAAAAAAGAATTTTTTTCATAGAAAAAAGAATTTTTAGGTAATAAAAAAGGTTTAAGATTAAATGTATGTTTCATGTCAATACTTTATATTGACTTACATTTTACGTTTTTTAACTAAATATCCGTATTAACTAATTTTGCTATTTACTTATAACACTAAGTTTTATTTTAGTGAATAATGATAATAAACACAAATATAGGTTTTTTATTTTATATTTCCAAATTTTTGAAAATCAATTCCATTATTCATTCCCCAACGCCTTATCTAACGCTTCGCGAATGGCGATTTTTTGCTGTCGTGCTTCCCATTTTATAGGTGGTGCAGCACGTTGTGCGCAATCCAAAATCGAGCAACGCTCGCAAGTGACGCCTACCGTTTTGGTCGGTATATTTGTATCATTGAGGAACTTGATTTGCTTTTCTACTTGCTTATCTATGAGCAAACTAATGGTAACACTTACGCGCTGATTACGATTCGGTAATGCCATGCGCGACATCGAAATACTCAAATATTCATCACTCGTATCTACGAATTTTGAACGTTGAATCGAAACGCTAACTGATTCATTATCAATATTTTGCAAAGCATCTATGGCAACCCAACGGCGGCAATATTGTTCCGAAAGACCATTAGAATGTGGCTGATGTTTTTGCGAAAGGTGCAGCTCTTTATCTATCTCATAAGTGCCAAGTTGGGTATCGTGAATGATGCGCATAAAAAACAAACGATGAATGCCGAACGTGCGCGGCAACACATTGAAACGCTGAAAAAGTGTCTCGGCCGTCACTTGATATTTGTCGAGTAGCGAGAGCAGGAATACACCGTCCCAATTTTTTTTGGCAAATAAAGTTTGAATATCAACAGTCATGGCATGTTGCGGAATCAGTAAACTGACCGCGAAATAAGCGGCTTTGTAGTTGCTCAACACTTGCTCAAAAGTAGTTGCTTTTTTACGCAAATCGATGCGCTCTTGCAAGCCCAACACACAATATCCCAATTCTTTGGCCAATTGATATTTGACTTGTTTTGCACTCAAAGCACTACTCAATAACATCTTTTTTTGCGAAATAATGGTCAGCGAACGTAAGTGGAAAAGTTCTGGAAATGCGTCTAATCCTTTTGTATCTATCTGATAATGAAACTTTTGTGTCAATATTTTTTGAAAACGCTCAATGTCTAACAACTCGCCATGCAGGTTTTGTTGATTCACAAATAAATCCACTGCTTGCTCTATGTCCTCAAAATAATTGTAGTGCAACTCTTGGTAAGCGCGCAGCGCACGATTATAAAAATTCTCCTCGCGGACATTATATGTACGCGCAAGATCCAGCAAAGTGGAGATGAATGCACCGACTTTTATCGGCGCTTTGGCTATGATTTCGGCCACTTTATTTAGCTCTATGCCAAACAAATCCAAGGGCAACTCGTTCAGAAAATTAGAATTGAGCAACTCCTCGACAGGCGCGAGATTAGAAGATAAATGCGTGGAAACCAAATCTTTGGCGGTCGTGGACAGCGTATTGGCAATTAAGTCTATTTTATCGGGCGAAGGATATTTTTTTCCTTTTTCAATCTCGTTGAGGTAAGACACAGAAATGCCTGTTTGCTGCGAAAATTCGGCAAACGAAAGCCCTCTTGCGCCTCGCAACTCTTTTACCTTTAGGCCAAACAATACTTTATTGGGAGATTTTTTTTCCATAATTAGGTGCAATATACAATAGTTTAGCGAATTTTCGCAACTTTTTTTTGCTATAAAAAGTCAAATTATATTTATTAATAATTTATTTTATAAATAAGATATTTATTAATATTATTTATAAATATCTATAAAGTGTTATTGTTGAGTATTTTAAATAAGTACTTGTTTTAACTATTTAAATAATAATTGTAAAAAAAATTGATTGTATGTTTAGTTTGGCATCATAATTGAATTATATTAGGCAAGTAAGTTTTGGTTAAAAATTGAAGATTTCAATTTAGCCCGTCGAAAGAGATGGGCTTTTTTTTTGCCCATAACTGATCTAATCCCGTGGGTTCAATTGGTAATTGAACCTGTCACATATTTCTAATTTGCAATTACAGTATCGCCAATTAACAATTGGCGGCACTTTAGGGCTTTCTATCGCCAATCATTTGTCACGCTTCTGTCCATTTTATTTCATTAACAAAATATTAATTTT
>JAYUJV010000074.1:0-1387 GCA_043764975.1 Saprospirales bacterium | reverse complement strand
ATGGACAAGCGCGCGAAGTAAAAGATGCAGACGCCCGTCAAGCAGATCCGTATTACGGTTTTCAGAGTAATAACTTCTTGATTACCAAAGAGTTATTTAATAATTCTTTATTCGATGAACGTTTGACACAATACGGCCACGAAGATACTTTGTTTGGTGCAGAACTAAATGCAAAGCATATTTCAATGCTACATATCGACAATCCAATTGAACATCTTGGCTTAGAAACCAATCACGTTTTTATACAAAAAACGATTCAAAGTATCGAAAATCTTTATTTTTTATATAAAAATAATACACCGATTCATTCAAGATTACTATCGACTTTTGTGACATTAAAAAAGTACAGATTGACCGTTTTTTATGCCTTATATTACAAGTTCAATAAAGCAAGTTGGGAAGCAAATCTATTGTCTGCAAATCCCGATTTGAGCAAATTAGATAAATTGAAATTAGGCGAATTGGTGCGTTTGTATCGGACGGAGGGCTGAGGAATCAAGAGGAATCGAGAGTCGAGAGTCGAAAATCGAAAGATGCTAATCGAGTGTTGAAAATCGTGAGTCGTGAGAGAAAATTACTAAGGCAATTTTTTTTTCGTGAGTCGTGAGAACAAACGTGATGCGTAGAAAATCGAGAGTCGAAAATCGAAAGATGCTAATCGTGAGTCGTGAGAGAAAATTGCTAAGGCAATTTTTTTTCGTGAGTCGTGAGAACAAACGTGATGCGTAGAAAATCGTGAGTCGTGAGTGCTGACAAAAAAAGACTAACTGACAACACATGACTAACTGACAATAAAGGACAAACCGACAACAAACGACTAACTGACAATAAAAGACTAAATTCCTACCGAATAGACAAGCCGATCACGATAGCTGCCAAAATGAAAGCGGCGACAATCATAATCATAAAACGAGAGCTTTTGCGGTGAATATTGAAGAGCAAATCCATGACTTCGAGCCAAGTCAAGCTACGAACGTGGTTTTCGCGACCGAGTACAAAATATTTTTGATTGCCCTTACGCGCCTGATCGCCATGCTTGCGGAGGATAAAAAAATCTTCGTTCAGAAAAGCCAAATCGAACAGTTCACTTCGGCCCAAATATTCGAGGATAAAAGAATTGTTTTCGGTCAAAAATCGCCATTGACCTTTTTGGATATTGCCGTCAATCACGAGCATATATTCGCTGGTATCGTTGAAAATATGCAACACCGACTCATGGAAAGTCTCGGTTTCGCGCACCTCAATCCAACGCGTGCCGATGTAGTTTTCGGACTCGTACAAGTCTTCTGAAAAAGGCGCAATTTTTTCCAAAATCACATCTAAATACTCGTCCATCGTTTCGCAATCGGGTAGGTTGAGTTCCAATTCTCGATTGACACTATCAAAT
>JAYUJV010000073.1:0-10899 GCA_043764975.1 Saprospirales bacterium | reverse complement strand
TTTTTTGTCCAATCCCATTTATCAGCTATCCAAAGCCCATCAAATAATTCTTTTCGACCAGAAAACAAACTATTTAAAGTGCTGACTAACAACGATTTACCAAAACGACGCGGTCGAGCTAAGAAGTAGTAACCACTTTCTTTTGCCAATTCATAGACCTGTTTTGTTTTATCAATATAGAGGTTGTTACCTTCCCTAATTTTGGAAAAAGTTTGTATGCCAATTGGATATTTACGTATCATAATTACCTGATTTATGACAAAGATAGATGAAATTAACTAAAAAACATAGAAAATAGCTTGATTTAAATACGACTAAGCTATCTGTTATGGTATTCATTTTTTATGAAAATAACAATTCGTTTTTATTTCAAATCTTTTTCATTCACACTAAAACCGCCTTGTTTTTTACCATCCATATTGATAAAATCAATGTTGAGTTGACGGTTCGATTTTGGGCCTGTAATACTGATTTTTGCAAAATTTTGTTCTATAACTAGCGAACCTAATACACGTGTTGGATTGTCTTTTTCTTTAGAATTTAAAACACCACTCACACCCGAAGTAAGCGGCGAAGCCGTAATGTCATATAAAGAATATGCGCCTTTTCGTTCCAGTTTTATGACTTCTGAATGGTGTCTATCGCCAGTCAAAAACAAAACGCCTTCTACTTTATTACTTTCTATGAAGCTCATCAATGCCTCAAATTCGGCAGGGTAGTGGCGCAAACAGTCTTTGCTGGAGTTTGGATTCAAAACTTGGCTACCAGTCACGATAAATTTGAAAGGCGCGCTACTCGATAGCAAAGCGTTTTTGAGCCATTCCATTTGTACATCGCCATACATTTTTTTATCGGGATTGGGTTTGCCATCAACCGTTTCGGCCATATCGTCAGCCGAACGGAAATAGCGATCGTCCATCAGAAAAAAATCGGCATCGTTGTGCGTGAAATTGGTATAAATGCCTTCATTATTTTGTCCGAAAGTTGGATTGGGCCAATAATCCATAAATATTTGTCTCGAAACCGTTTTGAGACGATATGCTTTGCCTGAGTCATTGGGGCCAAAATCATGGTCGTCCCAGATGGCGTAATGCGGTCGAGATTTCCAAAGTCGCTGCATATCTCGCGTGGCGCGATCGTGCGAAATACGATACATAAAACCAGATTTTGAACTATGATCGGCTTCGCGGGTATAAAAATTATCGCCTAACCAAAGCATAAAATCGGAAGGCGTATCGGCCATCGTTTCAAATATTTTTGGATTGCCACCATAAGGTTTGCCAGGTCGATCATAAATGCTATCATTTAAGTAAGCACATGAGCCAGTGATAAACGAAAAATCTGGTGCAGGTTTGCTATATTCCCAAACCGTTTTGGTTTTGAAAGCATTGGTTTCCGTTTCTTTACCGTCCACCACAAAGCAATATTTATAATCCGAAGCCATTTCCAAATTTTCTAAAATCACTTTTATTGGATTATAGGCTTGACCTAATTTGCCTTCATATTTTTTTGTGTTAAAAACAGAACTACCTGATTTCCAATATTTTATGGCGATTTTTTTGACAGTTGGCGCGACTTCAATCCAAACAGCCGCTTCTTTATGCTCTACATATCCAGTCAAAGGGCCTGAAATGACTTGTGCTTGGAGCTTAAAAAAGCAAACTAAAAAACTTAAAATAAGAAATTTTTTCATGTTAGGTTTTAATTCAATATTTAAAAAATATTATAAAAAAAAGACTTGAAAAATTCAAGTCTAATTATCTATTTGTCTAAATTTTTAGATAAAGTTTCGCTTGTATTTCTCAATTTATCTTTACAAAAAGTCAGTAAATACTGAGCGCGCGTTACTTTTTCAGCAATGACATCTATACTGATTTGCCCAGATTGCATTTCGGTCACGATGTGTTGTAATTCTGCCAGAGCAGAATCGTAATTGAGTGTATCGTCTTTTATTTTTTTCATTTTTTCTTCGATTTTTTAGGCGTTTTTTCTTCCGTTTCTTCTTTATCTAATGCTTCGAGTTCGGCATCGCTTTTTTGCACTTCTGCTACCCGAACTAAAGTCAATAACTGAATGTCTTGTGCTGCATTTTTCATTTTCAAAACCAACGTATCTTGCGTTAGTTTTAAGACTTGAACCGCTTTTTCAGACTTGTTTTTTGAACTATTTGTAGTGTATAACAAATCCCCTTTTAAGCGATAACTACCTGATTCTGAATACTCTGCATTTTTCCAAACGCTCGAATATTCGTAATGGCTTTTGTCGTCAAAGTTCAAGTTCAAATCTGGTTTTATGCTCAGAGGTTTTTTATTATTGTCCGTAAAAGACACAAAACCCCAATTGCCAATCAGTTGTTTTGAATCAATTTTTTGGCAAGCTGAAAAGAAAATTATTGCGAATAAAAACGTAATGAATATTTTTGAAAAGGGATGTAACATAAATTTTATTTTGGGATTTTATAGTAACGTAACAATAATTTTATCAATGCGATTGCCGTCCATATCTATGATTTCTAATTTATAATTCTCGAAAGTATAGTGTTCGCCAACTTCTGGAATATATTTCAATCCATTGATGATGAGGCCTGCAACGGTGTTGTATTCGGCCTCGTTCGGTAGATTTTTAATTCTAAAATAGTCTTTAAAATAGTCCTTTGGCAACATGCCATCCACGATAAAAGTACCGTCGGCGCGTTTTATTATTTTCTCTTCTTCGCTCGCGTGTTCGTCATCTGGCGAAATAATAGCGATTTCTTGCAGTACATCATTCATGGTAACTGCGCCTTGTATCGTGCCAAATTCATCAATCACGAGCGCAAAATATTCTTTTTCTTCGCGCATCAACTCCAGCAATTTGAATGCGCGCATATTTTCAGGTACATACAGTGGCGGACGCGAAAGCGCCTTGAAATCTGGTGTAATATTCGGATTTTTGAGTTGAAAATTGATTAAATCTTTCAAGTCCAAAACGCCCAACATCGTATCTAAACTGTCTTCGCAGACTGGATATTGACTGTGTTTGTTGTCGTATATTGTTGTTATATTTTCTTGAATATTGGAATTGATATCGAGCCATTCTATGTCGAGGCGTGGAGTCATGAGCATTTCGGCGCGTTTATCAGCCATGCGAAATACTTGTTCCACCATCTTTTGCTCGGTGAGTTCAAAATGTCCGCCTTGCGTTCCTTCTTCGATGAGTGCCTTGATTTCTTCTTCGGTTACGGCTTGTTCTTTTACTTTATTTAGTCCTAATATTCTCAACAAAAAATCAGTTGTATTACTCAAAATCCAAACAAACGGACTTCCAATTTTTGAAATAAATTTCATAATCGGCGCTACAATTACAGCTATATTTTCGGGATTGCTCAAGCCGATTCGCTTCGGCAACAATTCGCCAATAATCAACGAAAAAAAAGTGATTAAAATGATGACTATTGAGAAACTAATCGTTTCGGCATAAGCCGCTAAAGCAGGAATATCGGCAATCATGGGTTGTACTTTTGCTGCAATACTGTTCCCTCCAAATACGCCTTGCACGATGCTAATGAGCGTAATACCAAACTGAACAGTGGACAAAAAACGATTTGGTTCGGCCGCCAATTCGAGTGCAACTAAGGCATTTTTGTTTCCATTGTCCGCTAGTTTTTGAAGACGAACCCTACGTGACGAAACGATGGATATTTCTGACATAGCAAAAAGCCCATTCAGTAACATGAGCGCAAACACAATTAGGATTTCGGAAGACATGATTTTTTCGTTTTATTTTTGCAAAGATATAAAAGATATGATGTATTTTAATTCCGAGCATCGAAAAAAAGGAATATATTCAAAATGCTTTATTTCAAAACCTTATTTTAATCGTTTTAATTGAATATCTTTGCACTTTAAATATAAAATTAATTGTAATTTATTTTTATAAATATAATATTTTAACATTTATATATGTTTGATAATCAAAAAAATAGACAATTTTTTCAAAATCATTCGCCTGTTTCTAATCTTGGATTACTTTTTGCTAACATATTATTGTTTGCACTAATAGGTATAGGGCTTATATTTGGAATCGATAAGTTAAATGGAGTAGAAATACAAGAAATATTGAGTCAATTGACGACAACTACAAGCGAAAGTTTACGAAATTGGTCACGTTTTGCAGCCGTTGCCAATCATTTGACTATGTTCATTTTGCCTGCATTTGTGTTTGCTTGGCTCATTAAAGGCAATGAATATCAGGATTATTTGACATTGAATAAAACGACTTCGATAAAAGTTTTTTTTTATGGTATCGCAGCGCTTTTAGTGGCTTTTCCACTGATTGCTTTTTTATTTCAAGTCAATAAATATTTGCCGCTACCAGAGTGGATGCACACGCTCGAAAATTCGACGGACGACAGCATAAAAAATATGCTAAAAACCGATTTTACCTACGAGTTTGTGTTGAATATCATTACGGTTGCAATCATTCCTGCAATCGGTGAAGAGTTGATTTTTAGAGGAATTTTGCAAAAAGAATTGAATCGATTGTTCGGAGAACCGATTGTTGCTATTTTAGTAACAGCTTTTCTTTTCAGCGCAATACATGGACAGTTTGAAGGGTTTTTATCTCGATTTGTACTCGGTGCATTTTTGGGCATGATTTACTTTTGGAGTGGAACGGTTTGGGCATCTATTGCAGCACATTTTGTATATAATGGTTCTCAAGTTTTAGCGCAATTTATAGCAGAAAAACAACATTCTGACTTAAATATAGACGAAAATGGTAATTTTGAATGGCCTGTTGTTCTTACTTCTACATTATTTGCCGCGTTTTTGTTGTATCAAATTTACCTCAATAAAGTTGAGCCAATAAAAGAAAATTGATATAAATTGCATTCATTTCATATTAAAATGCTACTTTTGTAGCCAATTATCACAAAACAAATTTATTTTAAAACGCAATGAAAAAAAGAGCTATCACGGCATTGTTATTTGTAGCAGTTATGCTTGGTGGTTTGTATAGCAGCCGTCAATCATTTGTGGCCTTATTTGGTGTCATAACGGGTGTCTGTTTGTGGGAGTTTTTCAATATGGTTTTTGATGATCAAGAAGGCTTGAAGCGTAACAAAATTCGGATTTGGATGGGTGTAGCTTTTGGTATGTTGCCTTATTTGGCAGTTGCGATTTTGCAACTCAATATTTTTGGATTCACAATCAATCAGTTATTTATATCATCATTTGCTTTTTTACCACTCATTTTCTTTTGTTTTATATTTGAGTTGTTTTCCAAATCAGAAACGCCTTTTCATAACGTTGCCCTTATTTTATTGGGCATAACGTATCTTAGTATTCCTTTTAGTATGTTGAATCTGATTGCATTCAACGATGGTATTTTCAATCCAAATTTAACATTAGGTATGTTGTTGCTCACTTGGTCAAACGATACTGGTGCATATTTGGTTGGTTCTCAGATTGGGAAAAACAAACTTTTGCCGCGTATTTCTCCCAAAAAAACATGGGAAGGGTTTGCAGGCGGAGTTGCCATGACATTTCTGGTTGCTTATGGTTTGAGTCAGTATTTTCATGAAATAAACACCAAAGATTGGTTGGTTGTAGCTGGATTGGTTTCTACATTCGGAACGGTTGGCGACTTAGTAGAATCCATGCTCAAGCGTAGTTTCGATGCCAAAGATTCGGGTACATTGTTGCCTGGTCACGGTGGTTTTTTAGATCGCTTCGATGCTTTTGTTTTCTTGATTCCATTCGCTACTACTTATATATTATGGGCAAGATTAGCCAGTAATGGTTTCATGACACCATAATCGTTACTCATCTTTTATTTTCAACATTCAAATTCTTTAGTTTTAATAAAAAAATCAGTAGATTAGCCAATGTTTCACAAAGAAGGTTTTAAGATTATTAGTATTGTAAGTTTTTTCATTTTGGCGTTGTCCATTTTTTGTAAAATGTTGCATCCAGTAGCTTTTGCTATATTTATTCCAATTGCTATCATAATATATGTATTGGTATTGCAATTTTTTAGAAATCCAACACGTAACATTCCAGTTTTTGACGACAACATCGTGTATGCACCAGCCGACGGGAAAGTGGTTGTGATAGAAGAAACGCAAGAAGACGAATATTTTAAAGACAAACGCATACAAGTTTCGATTTTTATGTCGCCGCTCAATGTACACGTCAATCGCAATCCAGTGAGTGGAGTGGTGCAGTATTACAAGTATCATGCAGGTAAGTTTTTGGTTGCTTGGCATCCAAAATCATCTACCGAAAACGAGCGCACCACAACCGTAATCAACAATGGAAAAGTAGATATATTACTTCGTCAAATTGCAGGTGCAGTTGCCAAACGCATCATCAATTACGTAAAAGTTGGCGATGTAGTGAAGCAAGGTGAAGACATGGGCTTTATCCGTTTTGGCTCGCGAGTGGATATGTTTTTTCCGATTGGTACTAAGATTGATGTCAATATAAATGACGTTGTGAAAGGAAATAAAACGATTATAGCTAAGTTATAAAAAAAAATAAGTCATTGATTGTCAATGACTTATTTTTTTATCTGTTCAAAATTAGATTTTTTAATTCTCTTAAAATATAAACTATTTGAACTAAATCTGTTTTTTGTGTGGCATCGAATTGGCGACTTCGGCAATAATCTAAGCCATTCAAAGTTGTAAAATACCAGTTATTTTCGATTACATAACAACCGTAAATGTATTTATTGTCATCATTTATTTTTTGCGCCAACAACATAGCCGCTAACATTTGCCCTTGTGGATCGGTGCGACCAAAACGCTGAGATTGTTTAAATTCTTGCAGAAAAAAATACGGTTTATCAGGATCTCCACCTTTTCGTGAAGACGCAATCATGCAATCAGTTACAATATTTATTTGGTAATTTTTAACGACACCTTCCAAAGGTCTTTTAAAAAATGTTTTACAAACACCATCGATATTTGGATCAGCTACATTCAAGATTGAGCTAATAAAGTGCATTTTCAATTCTTCTTCGTTCCACCTGATGCCTAATCGTTCAAATCTATTCAGTGTTACGTCCAAAGTCATATTTTCAAAATCGCTGAGTTCAAAACTTGATTTTAGCCAATTTTGTAGTACGACGCAATCGGTATTTCGCTTAATATCAAATGTATTAAGCATATCAATTTCTCTATATTTAAAAAATTTTTCCATCTAATTATATCCTTACACAAAGGTAACTAATATTATAGAATACTTGTTATCTATAATTAATTCAAAACCAACCAAACACAAAAAAAGCGTATTTTGCATTACAAAATACGCTTTTTTTATGTCTTAAAGATTTCATTACGGCTGACCGTAAGCCAATTCTTTACGTTGTTTTTTCAACTCAGCCAATTGCTCTGCCGAGTAATACGGAATCGAATTTAGCTTTGCTAAAATCGGATCTTTCAAAGCTGTATATTTTACCAAAGATGATTTTTCCATCGGATTCGGTGCAGGCAAATTCAGATTTAAGTGATTGCATTGCTGACCGTTTTTCCAGAATCGGAAACATACGTGCGGGCCAGTTGCCAAGCCTGTGCTACCTACATAACCTATCACTTGCCCTTGCGACACGTGCGAACCTTTGTGTAAGCCTTTCGCGAAGCCCTGCATGTGCAAATATTGAGTTTCGTATATTTTGTCATGACGAAGTTTTACGTAATTGCCGTTGCCACCGCGTTTTTCGGCTGCTTCTACATTGCCATCGGCGACGGCTAAAATTGGTGTGCCATAAGGTGCTGCATAATCAGTACCAAAATGCGGACGCACGAATTTTAAAATCGGATGCAAACGGTGCATATTAAATCCAGAACTGATGTGCGAAAACTTTAAAGGCGATTTCAAAAAGCCTTTTTTCATCGGACGGCCATCTAAATCAAAATAACCTTTGTTTTTTTCATCTTGAAAATAAAAAGCGTAATATTGCTTTTCGCCAGTGTCCAAGTATGCCGCTTTCAACGCGCCAACACCAGCTTGTTTGCCATTTATATAATTTTGATCATATACAAACTTGAATTTTGAGCCATCACGCAAGTGATGAAAATCGACTACAAACTTCAAAGCATCTTGAACTTTATCTGTCAAATCCATGCTCCAACCGTTGTCAATCATCGTGTTCCAAAGCGTACTTTCTACGATGCCAGACGAAGATTCTTCACGGGTTTCAACTGGTAATTCTGTCTTTTTTACTTCGCCAGTTTTTAGGTTAAACAATACATAACCATATACGTCGGGCTGAAATGCAAACCAATCTGCACCTTCGCCTTCGTGACGCGTCAAAATATCGTATTCTTTGCCAGTTTGTAATGAATTTGTGTTGAATATGCCTTTGCAATTTGAAACCAACTTAGTCGTCATTGCGCCAGAAATACCATTTTCTTCTAAGATTTCTGAAATGGTTTGGTTTTTCAAAATCGCTTGATTGTTTACCGAAAAAGTATCGAGTAACATATCATATTTTAGGCTTGGAGCGACCAACGGCATGGCTGATATTTCAGCAGCATTGATATTTAGAAGTGAAGCTGCACCTTTAGTAGATACGCCGAAATATGCTGCACCAAGTATTGAAGCTGCTGCACCAAAGGCGAAAATCTTTTTTTTCTGTCTTTTTAGCACCGAGCGAACTTTATCGCTAAGGTTTTTTGAATCTTTTATCACTTGATATATTTTTTAATAGTGGCGTTTGACGAAATAATTGACTAGATAAATTAAAAATAAATTATGATACTTTTGTAAAATTTTATTTTGTCAAAATATATAATTTAAAAATAATGTACTTATCATTCTCAAAAGTATAACTTACATTTTAATTGACCTAATTTTTTTTGTAAAAAAAATAAAATTTAACTTTTCCGAAGCAGCATATTTGGCAAACAAACGTTCGTTTTTTTATACTTTGTAAACTTTGTCTTTTGTTAATGAAGTTGAATTTTAATAGTATTTGTTAATTTCTCGTTTAAAATAGGCAATATGCAATTGACAAAATTTAGCTGCTAGCACTATTGCAATTTTCAGTAGTTATTAAATTGCATATTGTTAATTGCATATTGAAAAGGCAAATCCAAACAAATAGAAAAATTATCCTAATTCTACAAAATTGCAAAGTTGAACCATTTTCCAATTTAATCTTTCAAAGCATTTTTATCAAAATCATTGTTTTGTTGCTTGTATTGCACCATCAGTTTATAGTTTTTATTGAGTCCATACACGATTGGGCCAATCATCAAATCCATGATGCTACTGGCTTGTTTTTTTGCTTTTTCCATGATGTCGCTTTGCAGCGCATCTTTCCGAAAATCGTCGCGCAAAAGGTTGAAATTTTTATTAAAATCTTCATTTTCGATTTGTCGAATCCAACCTACATCAAGTTTATCGACCCTCGGATACACTTCATGCGAGAGGATTATCGGCTCTGGCAAAGTCACGATTACACGTTTATTTCGAGCATCTAAGCTGATATTTAGGTAATTATCTAACTTAAAACCGACTTTCAAAACGCTAATTGCTGATATTTCGACTTTGGTTGTCGATACATCTACGCCAAGTATTTTGGTGGTCAATTGTCTCGAAAGCCCTTTTTTGTCACGAACTTCCATAGTCGCCAATTCGCTAATTGTCTTTTCGACGTGCGCTTGCAAAAATCCTTTTTTTCTCGAAAAGTCTTCAATCAAGGCGCGATCTTCGAGCCGTTTTAGCATGGGCGCAAGGGCTTCTTTCATCGCCAAACCGCAAGGCGTGGCGACATCGGCGCCTTTCAAGCTCATTTTTCCAGCATCGGTTTTTACCAAATTTAGAAAAATAGTATTCGTAATAAAACACGTATATTTCGATGCTACTTCGTTGAGCATTTGCACAGCATTGGCCGTTTCGTTGCCATACCAACTCTGATAAGTGACTGAGGTTGTGTCTTTTAGCTTCACAAAATCATCGAAATACAATTTTCTCAAATATGGATGATGCTTATCATATTCGGTTTTTATTTTTGCTTTTATGCCTTCATCGAGATTCATGCGCGCAGCCACGTGATACAACAATTGTATATTGAAATTATAAATCAAGTCACTAAATTCACGTTTATATTTGGTCGGTTCGCGTAGAATCGCCACTGCTTCTTCTTCGTTGATGTGCGGCACAAAATCGGCTGGAACATAAGTGATTTGTACGTCTTGTGGCACGTCAGTATAGTTTTCGCCTTTGTTATAAAAAAAGCGATAAAAAACTGCACCTGCAAAAATGAGCATAGCTACAAACACCCATACAGAGCCAGATGACATACTACTTTGATTTCTATTCGGAATTTCTGACATTTGTTTTTATTACTTTGTTCTTTTAATTTTTTTGTAGAGTAAGTTAAAAATGCCTGTTTTTATGCCAATTATTCTTTTGTATTAAGTATGGAAGTATTAAGTATTGCAGTTTTTACAATACCTAAATAGCTCACTATTAGTTTGTTATCTCAACTTGAATACTTAATACTCTAATACTTTATACTTTTGGCTATTACTAAAAACTTACTTGAATATGTATCTTCACAAAAATTTTAAAAGAACCTTTTTTTAATATTTGATAACAAATGTAAATATTTTGAAACAAAATTTGCATTTTTGCAAATAAAAATAAATTAATATCAAATTAAAACTTACCAATTTTGAAAAAAATATACCATTTATCGAATTGTGGCACTTGTCAAAAAATAATAAAAGAAGTAGATCCGAATGGCGTTTGCGAACTTCAAAACATAAAAGAAAAAAACATCAGCGCCGCAGAACTGGATGCGTTGAAAGAAAAAATGGGTTCGTACGAAGCCTTATTTAGCCGAAAGGCGATGAAATATCGCGCAATGGGTTTGCACGAGCGCACCTTGACCGAAGCCGATTATCGC
>JAYUJV010000072.1:0-3799 GCA_043764975.1 Saprospirales bacterium | reverse complement strand
TATTATAAGTAACTTGTCCTGATTTTAGTCGCTGACTGGCGCGCGTCAATATGATCATGCGTACGATGGCCGTAAAGAAAAAATGAAGTGCAAACAGCGTAAAAAACGAAGAATAATAGGAACGATAATAGTTCTTCACGATGTCGTCCAACACAAGTGTAAAAAATAAAAAGATGACACCTATAAATGAAAGGAAAAAAGTACGCGCCAACACCTCTAAACGCGAAACGCGATAAATGTCTTGATATTTATCAAAAATAGAATAAAACAATAACCAACCAATCGGAATAATAATAACGCCATACCAAAAATTTTGGTCTAGCATAGATTGCTGCATCGGAAAGCCTTCAAGTTGTTTTCGGAATATAAAAAAACAAGCCCAAGCCAACATTGACGTGCAGTAATCAGCGAATCCATACAGTAAAATTTCTTTTTGGCGTTGTTGCATATAATCTAAAAGACGAAAAAAGTAAGTGCTTAATTCTATTTTTGGTACACTGTTTTATAAAATTAAAAATATTGAAAACTTCTGCGCTAAACATTGAAACTTTAGTTTCAGTAATTTGTGTAATTTAATATTTTTATCTACGATTCGTGTAATTCGTTAATTTGAGTGAAATTCGTGTTGAAATTTATCTACGTTATAAGTATTAAAAAAACCATTTTCTGAAGTACTAAAGTAGAATTAAAAACGAATTTTAAAATGCTTTTAAAAGGATAGAAAATATTTTTTTGTTTTAAAACATTGATTATCAATAATTTAAAATAAAAAATAAAAAATATTTTATCAAGATAAAGACATTGAATACCGCAAAAGTACAAAAAGGGCGCGTATTGTTGTCATCAAATTGTAGATATTCAGGACAAATTTATAAGATAGAAAGCAAAATACGCAAAACAAACGCGACTAAAATTTATCTTTGTCAAAAAATACGATAAAACAGACAAGATGGATTTTGCAAAAGCGATATTTTTAAAGATAAAAAATCAAGAAACATTAGCTGTACAGACCTCAATTTGGCGATTTACGAACAAAAAAATTGTGTTCACCAACGGATGTTTTGATTTGTTGCACCCAGGTCATTTACAGTATTTGGCTGAAGCGCGCTCCCTCGGCGATGCGCTCATCGTTGGCCTCAATAGTGACGCGTCGGTTCGTAAACTCAAAGGCGCGCACCGCCCAATAAATGACGAACAAGCGCGCGCACTCAATCTTGCTGCCTTGTTAGTCGTGGATGCCGTCATTGTTTTTAACGAAGATACGCCCATGAATTTAATACAAAAAATCATGCCCGATGTGTTGGTAAAAGGTGGCGATTATATCATCGAAACCATCGTTGGTGCAAATGAAGTGCTCGCGGCTGGTGGCCAGGTAGAAGTCCTTTCTTTTCTCGAAGGATATTCGACAACTGCCTTGGAGCAGCGGATAAAAAATGGGTAGATAACGGCCTCCCTAAATCCCTCCAAAAGAGGGACTTACTATCGTAGAGGCAAATTTAGAGCGCTTATAATTGTTTATACATAGACTTTATGAAATAGATAAAGTTGTATAAAATCGTTCATTTTAATACAGTGTAAATAAAATTTCTTTATATTTTGCTGCGCTCAAAGTTGAAACTTTAGTTTCAATAATTTGTGTAATTTAATTTTTTTATCTACGATTCGTGTAATTCGTTAATTCGAGTGAAATTCGTGTAGAAAACTAATAAAATTTGAAACGAAGTTTTAAATTCTATTTCAGAAAGAAACTTATTTTACACTGTATTTAATACAAATAATATTTTTAATATTTTATAAAATACTGATTATTAATTAATTGTATTAATAATTTCAATTTAATTAAATTTTTTCATTACGAATAATATGTCATTTAATCAGAGAAAAGAAGATGATCAGACCATTATTTATGGTCGTCATCCGATACTAGATGCGGTTGCTGCTGGTACGCCGATACACAAAATTTTGTTTCAAGAAGGCGTGCGTGGCGAGTTAGAAAAAGAGATTCGTCACCTTTGTCGCGACCACAATATTCCGTTGCAAGTTGCACCCAAAGAGCGCCTCAATAAATTTGTGCGCGGCAACCATCAAGGCTTGATTGCGTTTATTTCCTTGGCGGAATATTACAAAATCGAAGACGTGCTGCCGACCATTTACGAAAGTGGCGAAACGCCGTTACTCTTACTTTTAGATGGCGTGACGGACGTACGTAACTTTGGCGCAATTGCTCGAACGGCTGAGGTTTGTGGTGCGCAAGCCATTATTGTGCCAGCCAAAAGTAGTGCGCATATCAATGAAGAAGCCATGAAAGCATCGGCTGGCGCGCTCAGTAAATTGCCAGTTTGCCGCGAAAATAGTTTAATCAATGTCATCGAATATCTCCAAAATTCGGGCGTAACGGTCATCGCGAGTGACTTGCAAGGCCGCGCAATCCTCAAAGATGTGGACATGAACGTGCCGCTTGCCATCGTGATTGGTGCAGAAGGCGAAGGCGTGAGCCACGCCGTATTACGCAAAGTCAATCAGCGATTCATCATACCTCAAAAAGGTACGACAGACTCTTTCAATGTGTCGGTTGCAACAGGTATTATCTTGTATGAAGTGATGCGCCAAAGGGATTAGTATTGGATACAATTCTATGAAAAGTAAGAAATAAGTATAGATTAAATATGTCGCACCTACGGTGCTTGATACAGCTAGTTGTTATTCATTAGTTACCAACATACCATGCCTGACGGCATTATTTGTTTGGAAAATGCCGTTAGGCATGATATGTCGGTAAAAAATGTACAATCCACGACGTGTTTTTGAACTCCGTGGGAGTGACATATTTTGAAACAAATTCAATTCATTATCATAGAAATTGAAACATAATATTTATATAAATCACTGATTTTGAATCTTTTATAAAGATTGAAAAATAAACTTAAAAACGTTTTAGAATCTAGTTTTTGATTTAAAAATAACTTAAATTTAGCTCAAAATATGCCTACTTTTGAAACTGCTGTTTTATTAAAATCCCTCCGTACCGATACCGAACGGACAATTGGAATTGTAAAAAATAATTTTTTGGCACTTTCTGCGGACGACCTCAACTGGAAATCGCACCCCGATAAATGGAGTATTGCAGAATGTCTGGAACACCTCAATATATACAGTCGCCATTATTTGACGGCTATTGAAGCTGTGATACAGGCAAATGCAGATGTATCAAAATCTGATGCTGCGTTCAAGTCAGGTTGGCTAGGCAATTATTTTGCCGAGAGTATGAAGTTACAAACAGATGGCTCCATCAAATCCAAAATGCAAACACCCAAAGGCTTTAATCCAGCGAATAGTGCGTTAAATACGCCCGAAGTATTGCAAAATTTCTTAGCTTTTCAAGAAAAAACACTCGCTTTGCTCACTGCTGCCGAACACGTAAACTTAGGTAAATTGCGTATCGTAACCTCCGTTTCTCGATTCGTGACCATGAAACTCGGCGACACGTTCCGTTTTGTGATTTACCACAACACACGCCATATCGTGCAAGCAAGCAATGTTTTGAAATTATTAAAAAAACGATAGGGTTTAAATGCAAAATGTGTATCGTTAGGCATTAGTCAAGCAGAAAGTAAAATAGTAGTTGAATGTATTTTTTCGGTTCAATAGACAATTGACAATAAGCAACGATTTTCGGAAAATTTGCTTATTGCTTATTGTCTATTGAACTAAATTTTAATCAAAGTTTGAAAAAAATCTACTTTATTCGATGAATTGTGAATAATTACCAAATAAATAAAATGACACAAGACAACATCAT
>JAYUJV010000071.1:0-3807 GCA_043764975.1 Saprospirales bacterium | reverse complement strand
AACCCATACCGTTTTCCAAGGCGCGTTCGCTACTTTGCTGAATCACAGGGCCATCCGCCAAAGGGTCGGAATAGGGCATACCAATTTCGATTAAATCCGCGCCAGCTTTCGCCAAATTCAAGATTATCGTTTCCGTATCTTCCAGTTTCGGAAAACCAGCCGTAAAATATATATTTAAAATATTTGGTTTTTTATGTTCAAATAAATTGTCTAATCGATTCATTATGAATAGTTTATATTTTTGATTTGATATTCGTGTTTTGAAAAGAAAAGTTTAAATTGTCTATTTTCTAGTTTAAATAAGCAATTGACAATAAGCAACTGTTACTATCCAAAAATTGTCAATTGCCAATTGCCTATCGCCTATTGTTTATTGCCTATTGCCCATTGTTTATTGCCCATTAGAAAAGTCTAACCGACAAAAAAATTTAAAACAAATGCTCAATATAAGTCGATAAATCTTTGTCGCCGCGACCAGAAAGATTGATGACCACTATTTTACCTTCCAATTCTTTGATATAATCCAAAGCCGCAAACGCGTGGGCGGTTTCGAGCGCAGGAATAATGCCTTCGGTGCGTGACAAACTCAGGGCTGCGGCCAAGGCCTCATCGTCGGTAATGGCGATGGCTTCGGCGCGACCAGTTTCGATGAGGTGCGCGTGCAATGGGCCAATGCCAGGATAATCCAAACCAGCCGAAATTGAGTGCGGCTCTACGATTTGACCGTCAGTAGTTTGCATCAAAAGCGTCTTACTACCGTGAATCACGCCCAAAGTGCCGAGTACACTCGTTGCCGCCGACATACCCGAATGGATGCCGTGACCCGCTGCTTCGACGGCAATTAATCGCACGTCCGTTTTGTGCAAATAATGATAGAATGCGCCAGCTGCATTGCTACCACCGCCGACACAAGCGACAATCATATCTGGTTGATTTATAGCGTATTGTGTCAAAAGTTGCGCCTTTATTTCTTCACTTATCACTGACTGAAACAACGCCACCATATCTGGATATGGATGCGGCCCAACCACGCTGCCGATGATATAATGCGTATCTTCTGGCTGGTTTATCCAAGCTCGAATCGCTTCATTTGTCGCATCTTTCAAGGTTTTTGAGCCACTCGTAACTGGCACAACCGTAGCGCCGAGCATCCGCATACGAGCCACATTTGGCGCTTGACGATGCACATCTTTTTCGCCCATATACACAAAACATTCTAGGCCCATAAGCGCGCAAACAGTCGCCGTCGCCACGCCATGCTGACCTGCACCAGTCTCCGCAATGATGCGCGTTTTGCCCAATCTTTTAGCCACAAGTGCTTGTCCGATGGCGTTATTTATCTTGTGTGCGCCAGTGTGACAAAGGTCTTCGCGCTTCAATAAAATAGTGGCATTGTACTTTTCAGAAAGCCGTTTGGCATGATAAAGCGGCGTTGGTCTGCCGACATAATCTTTCAAAAGTGCCTTAAATTCTGCTTGAAAATCAGGCGTTTCGATAATTTGTAGGTAATTTTGACGCAATTGCTCTACGTTGTGTTGTAGTAATTCGGGGATATATGCACCGCCAAATTTGCCATAAAATCCTTTTTCGCTTACTTTATATGTACTCATTTTTTCTTAATTTTTTGATAAATAATTCTACTTTTTCAACGTCTTTTATGCCTGGTTCGATCTCAAATTTGCTGTTGATGTCCACGCCAGCAAAGTTTTCATGTTCTATTTTTAAAATGTCTTCAACATCAGTTAAATCAATGCCGCCACTCAATATAAATGGTGTTACGCAAACGTAATGTCGTAATATTGACCAATCAAATTTTTGACCGCTGCCGCCATGTTTGGGCGTTTTGGTATCTAATAAAATATAGTTCACAAAACTTTCAAACTCATTCGCTTTCGCTAAATCATTTTTATTTTCAATGCCTAATGCCTTTATAATCAGCATTTTGTGAATATTATTGGCTGCTAATGCGATAATTAAATCTATTACAAACGCTTTGTCTTCGTTGCCATGTAATTGGATTCCGTTGAGGTCGAAATCAAAAACGTGGTCAATGATTTCTTTGATTGTTGCGTTCACAAAAACACCGATTCGGCGACTATTTTTATTTGAAACCTCAATCGGTTTATCTAAAAAACGAAGCGATTTATCGTAAAAAATATGCCCAATCATGTCAGGATTCAAGGCCGTGATGGCTTCAATATTCGCTGCATCTCGCAATCCACAAACTTTTATAAATAGGTTTTCCATATTAGATTATCTTAGTATCTTTTGATTTTTTTTGTAGAATAAATTTAAAATTTCAGTTTTCTAATCTAATATTCTGAAAGTATAAAGTATGAAAGTATAAAGTATTGCATTTTTTATAATACTTAAAACTTTCACTATTGGTTTGTTGCCGCGACTTGAATACTTAATACTCAAATACTTAATACTTTTTAATAACTCAAAAAACGAATAATGCAAGTCAAATCTACAACAAATCAAAGTACCAATTTCCTAACTTCTTTCACAAACTCAGCGCAAGCGTCACTTGGATTATTGTGTTTCATAAAATATTCGCCAACCAATAAACCATTGAATCCATTTTGTAACAATTGAGCTGCAATTTGAGGCGAACTAATGCCACTTTCTGCAATTTTAAGCGGCAAATCAGGCAAATCTGCAAGCAATTCGATAGAGCGACTGATAGAAACATCGAAGGTTTTTAGGTTTCGATTGTTGATGCCGAGTAAGTCCGTTTGCTCATATAATTTGCTGATTTCGCTCGCATCATGCAACTCAGTTAGTACATTTAATCCGATAGATTGCGCCAATTGTGTATAGTCTTTCAATTGCGTTTTATCTAAACATTCGGCGATTAATAAAATCAAATTTGCGCCAGCTCGCTTGGCTTCAAAAATTTGATATTCGTCGATGATAAATTCTTTTCGCAACAACATGATGTCTAAATCCATATTCGCAACTTGCTCTAAATCAGCGAGTTGTCCGCCAAAAAAATGATTATCTGTCAAAATTGACATCGCACTTGCACCTGCGTTTTGATAACCTTCGGCAACCGTTTTTATATCAACTGCATCATTTATGATGCCTTTTGAAGGCGATTTTCGTTTAAATTCAGCAATCAAACCAATCGAATTTTCTTTTAAAAAATGGGTTTTAATATCTATTTTTTTCAATGACAATTGCGCAACTTCACGTTCCAAATCTGTTGCTGAATGTTGCTTTTTGGCGAAAGCCACTTCCAATTTTTTATGTTCTATTATTTTATCTAAAATGGTCATGTAGCTACGAATTTATTGATGGAGTTTATAGAATTTACTAATTTTTAACACTTTCAAAAAATAGTTTCTTACAAAAATAAGATTTAAAACTTCGTTTCAAATGTATAAGATTTTTCAACACGAATTTCACTCGAATTAACGAATTACACTAATCGTAGATAAAAAAATTAAATTACACAAATTATTTGAAACTAAAGTTTCAACTTTGAGCGCAGTAAAATATAAAAGAAATTTTATTTACACTGTAATAAATACCGAATGAATTCGGTGCTACATTAAGAGCAAATTCAACTTTTCTAACGCTTTTCCCGAAACCAATGATTCGCGTGCTTCGGCAACACAATCTAAGAGTGTAGTTTGTGGTTTGAAACATTGAATACCCAACGCTGCATTGGCAATCACGACATTGTTTTGCTCATTTGTACCATTATTTTCTAACACATTTCGGAATATAGTTGCCGAAGATTGTATGGTTTCGCCGCCATATATATCGCTTTCGCGCAATGTTTGCAAGCCAAAATCGAAA
>JAYUJV010000070.1:0-3809 GCA_043764975.1 Saprospirales bacterium | reverse complement strand
AAGTCTGGCGAAGCCGACGAGTTTTTTCCGCGCCGACGTAATTTTAAGCAAAAAGTACGGAATTTATACAAAGCACTTGATTTTTTTGGTTACTTTTTCTTTACTCCTTCCCTTTTGGGGAAGGTCGGGATGGGGCAGAAAAAAAGTAACGAAAGGTCGGAAAATAGCTCCGACAAATCAAACTCAAAAGAGTCAACTTTAAAGACGTTACGTAATATGAGTAAATAATATATTTTATAAAAATAAGTAATTTCTTTAATATATTCATAAAAAATACTATATTTATAATCTATTTTAAAAACATTTTTAAACTAACTCTCTAACATGAAAAAATTACACCTATTATATGTGCTAATATTTTTAGCAAGTTTGCAAAAAACAAGCGCACAAGTTTGGTTCGACATCGGCGCAAAAGGCGCTTGGGGACTGACGAGTTTATACAACAAAAACGTATCGGACGACCGTCTGTACAAATACAAATTAAATACTGGCTACCGCTATGGCGGAAAACTTGGCATCAACTTCGGCGATCACCACGGCATCGCACTCGAAGGATTATTTGCGAACAACAATCAGAAATGGGAATATTCGACGACTGCCAAAAATCCGAATGGCGTAGATACCTTGTTTCGCAACAGCCTCAACTGGAAATCTTTGGATATGTATGTGCTATATCGCTACATGAACGATCGCGCGTTTATCGAGATTGGGCCACGTTTTTCTAAAATCAACAAAATAGCGCAA
This sequence comes from Saprospirales bacterium, assembly GCA_043764975.1. Taxonomy (GTDB): domain Bacteria; phylum Bacteroidota; class Bacteroidia; order Chitinophagales; family Saprospiraceae; genus JAYUJV01. The sequence continues at coordinate 3,065 of JAYUJV010000070.1, read as the reverse complement.
ACAGACTCTAAGTTGCCTAATGTAGCTGATGTATCTGGTTTTTATACACCAAAATTATTGGCGGCATGCTTCGGTTTTGGTGGATATTTGGGTGGCTCGAATACCTTTTCGACACAACTCGGTATTCGGATAGAGTATGCCTTTACGGATTTTATTTCTGTTGGCGGTCAAACCCAAGGTTATCCGAATCCGATTCGGAGCGCCGCGAGTTATACAACCTACAAATCCTCGAATCCACTTTCGGCGCAAGTTAGTTTAGAATTTAACTTCGGTGTCGGTGGCTATGCAGAAGCCGCTTGCGGACGCAGAGGCTTTTTCTTGATGCGCAATGATTAAAAAATAAAGCATTTCTTTGTTATCACAACGTTGTCAGCGTTTTGAACGCTGACAACGTTTGAAAATAAAACTAAACTCATTTTGATATTAATAAAAAATCCTGCATCTTTGTATTGCGAACTGCGGTTTGCAGCCCAGTAAAAAAGCAACATTTGTAACTAAATGTTGCTTTTTACTTTTTAGGTTGCATCTTATTTTCAGCTATATTTAAAATTTATTTTCCAAAGTAAATAACATTAAATATAGTTTAGAAATCATGTATCATGGTGCTTATCAAAGTCTAATTGACAATTTTGACTCAATAAGTCGCTACCAAATCTTTGAGGCGTTGCAAATGTTGTTGCTTTATAGGGTTGCGCGTATCGATATTAGTACGTGTAAAAAAATGATGCGCTTCCAAAAATTTGACCTGTATCCGATTCCAATCTTCTACTTTTTGCAATACATTAAAATGCTTCAATTCCACAAAAAGGGTTTCGCCGATGCTATAAAAATCATCGCGCCCAAGGTAATCGAGGTCTGCATCGCAGATAATTTCTTCGAGGTGCGTGAGTGGCGTTTGAGGAATTTTGGTCGCCATAATCATACCGCATATTTTTTCAATATCTTCATCCTTAAAACCAAACGTAGGTAACTGCTCGCGTACAATGTCACAACCATGTTGCTCGTGGCCCATGTTAGAAACCGTAAAACCAGTATCGTGAAACAAAGCGGCTGTTTTGAGCAATAAAGTATCGTGCGCGCCAATGTTTTCTTTTTCACACAACGACCTCGTAATGTGCAATACATCCAACGTGTGATGTAGCCCATGATAAGTCAATTGCGGATTGAGTTTTTCGCTCAACAATTGTATGACATATTGTTTGGCAGCTGCGTAATTCATGCTTATTTTTTAGCTTTCGACGAAGTACATTTCTATTTGGCCTTTGTTTTTGGCCTCAATCTTTCCTCTCGATGTGCAAATAACGTTATTTTTTACAAAATTATATGTATTTTCAGAGATATTTATCTTTCCTATCTCGCCGCTACTCTCCATTCGCGCGGCAATATTGACGGTATCGCCCCAAATATCGTAGGCAAATTTTTTGTCGCCTACCACGCCAGCTACCACAGAGCCGCTATGAATCCCGATGCGCATCTCGAATATTGGCAAGCCAAGCAAGCGGTTTTCGGATTGAAAACTGGCCATCCAAGTCAGCATATCTTGCGCGGCACGAACCATGTTTATAGCATGATCCTCCGATGGTACTGGCAAACCCGAAGCGCACATATAAGCATCTCCGATGGTTTTTATTTTTTCGATGTCGTATTTATCTATGATTTTGTCGAAAGCCTTGAAGCAACAATCCAACTGCGACACGACCGCTTCGGGACTCAATGTTTCTGCAATATTCGTAAATCCTTTGAAGTCCGTAAACATGACCGTCACTTGATCATAGCGTTTTGCAGTTGCTTTCCCCTTGCTTTTTAGTTCATTTGCAATCGCTTCTGGCAAAATATTAAGCAAAAGTTCGTCCGAACGCTTGCGTTCGGATTCGATAATGGTATTTTGTGCTTCGAGCGCACTACTTGTTTTGTGCTTGTATCTATACCTATTGTACAACAATAAGGCCAGTAACGAAAGGATAACAGAGCCAATAATTAGCGAATTTCGGACACTATTGGCGCGTTGCAGTTGTGCGTCACGTTGTGCGAGCATCCGATCTTGACGTTCTATTTCGAGTTGTCGTTTGCCGTCATTAAACATTACTTCTTTGCGCTGAAAATCTTTTGTACGCTGCTCATCCAATCGTTTGTAACGCAGGTCATCGTATTTTTTTCGGTATTCGTAAGCCAACTTAAAATTTCCTTTTTGAGCATAAATATCCGAAAAATCTTTATACGCTTTTTGTACAAATTTATCGTCATTGATTGCCATTGCAATCTTCAAATATTCAGCAGTATAATATTCGGCTTTCGCCAAATTTCCTTTTCGGCGATACACATCTCCGAGGCCGTTATAACATTCCATAACACCTTTTTTATTGTCCAATTTTGCCCGAATCGACAAGGCGCGTTGCAGATAATCCAAGGCCTGATCCAATGCGCCAAGGTGTTTATATACTTGACCAATATTATTATAGCTGTCGCTAATGCCTACATCATCGTTGAGTGTGAGCCGCAAAGCCAAGGCTTGTTCATGAAAACCAAGCGCTTCTTGAAACAATTTTTGAGCAGCGGCTTTATCATCAGCATCTTTTTTGAGCGAGCCGTAATCATCTTTATTATTACCAATATTATTATAAATGGTTGCAAGTTGTTCTTTGTCATCGAGGTTGCGAAATATAGTTGCCGCCTTGTTATAGTACTCGCTTGCTTCGTCCCAGAGTTCCAATTCTGTTTTGATATTGCCCATCACATTATAAGCCTTTCCAATGCCCTCTTGATCACCGAGTTGCTCCATGTACGCCAAATATTGAAACACCGATTGTTGCGCCTCATAATAATTACCCATACTTTCATGTACGACACTGATGTTGTAGTGCGCCCTTGCAGCTCGCGTTTTGTCGCCCATATTCTCCCGAATTTTCAGCGATTTGCGTAGATTCTCTAGTGCATTGATATAATCGCTTTGATCTTGGTAAGCATTACCGATGTTATTGTACAACGAAGCAACACCTTTTTGGTCATTGAGTTGCGCTCGAATAGCAAGTGCTTTTTGATAAAAATCGATAGCAGAAGGAATGTTG
>JAYUJV010000069.1:0-3810 GCA_043764975.1 Saprospirales bacterium | reverse complement strand
CCGTAAAATTATTAATATCTAAGTCAGTCAATGCAAAATCTGTGACAGACTGAAATTGAGCAATCAATTGATCTGGCAACATAATAGTCGCTTTTATGCGATGTATATTTTTGAAACGCGTCACTTTTACTGGCACTAAAACAGATTGGTTTTGACCACCAATTGCATTGCCGATACTGAGTAACATTTTTTTACCAGCTACCAAAGTCGTGTTTGCGGTCGTTGCACAACCCGAAGTTTGATCTGTTATGGTCACAATATAATTGCCAATAGTCAAATTTGAAATCGTATTTGTAGTTTGGTTATTTGACCAAACGTACGTAAACGGTCCAATTCCACCTTGAATTGTGGCTGTTATTTGACCATCATTTAAGTTCAAAACGCTTTCATTTTGCGGCAGCAAAATGGGATTGAGATTCAAATTGGCATTTTGATTTAAAATCTTAACTGTCGAAATACAAGTTTTTGCGTTTTGGCTTTCATCTTTTACGGTCAACGTAACGGCATTAAATCCTAAATTTGAACAATTAAAACTTGATTTTGAAAGTCCAAAATTCAATAAATTATTGGCAGTGCAGTTGTCCATACTTCCATTATTTATCAAGGCAGAAGTCAGCGTTGCGTTGCCTGTATTATCTAAAATCAAGGTAACAGAGTCTTTACAATTCGCAATTGGCGCAACGTTATCGACAATATTTACTGTAAAACTACAAGCACTCGAATTGGCCGAAAGGTCGGTTGCAACATAACGAACGGTGTTGATTCCTGTTGTGAAATTAATGTTATTGGCATTACCTGGTGCGAATGTATTGTTGTTTATTTTATAAATCAAAGACAAACCTGTTGTACTGCAATTATCTGATAATGAAGGTGTTAGCGTTGTAAATTTTTCATCGCATGATGCCAAAAGGGTATTTGCAGTGATGTTATTTGGGCAAATAATTTTTGGTTTTATAGTATCAAGTACAGTTGCCAAAAACGTACATTGCTTCGTATTATTCGCCGCATCCGTCGCAATATACGTGATGATGGATTGACCTTTATTGAACAAAACGGCCGAAATATAGTTCGAGCCACTTTTTATGGTCGCACCCGAAATCAAGTAACTAATGGTCGCGCCACAATTGTCGAGATAAATCGGAACGGCTGGCGTGAGTGTAATTTGGCAGCTCGTGTCAGCCAAATAATACGTTTGCGCTGGCATACAAAATATCTGTGGTTTTGTGCTATCAGCAACCGTAAGTAAAATGCTACAAGTCGCCGAATTTTGAGAAAAATCAGTTATTTTGTAATTAATATAGTTATCGCCTTTATTCAGCGTCAATGAAGTTTGCGTTGCGTTGCCACTGAGAATCGTAGCCCCAAGAGTTGAGTAACTAAATTTCAAATCGTTTGTAAGTGTACAATTATCTGAGTAAGTTGGCAATGGCAATTGCACTTTTACGGCCGTACATGATGTATCACTTGTGCGGATTGTGATGTGATTATCGGGACAAATAATAGTTGGCTTTACTGTTTCTGTTACTGTAACATTGTATTTACAAGTGTCTTTATTGTTAGCATTGTCAGCAAAAATCCAAGTTACTTTTGTAACACCAATTTTGAAATAAACACTATCAATCAATTGATTAACAGGTGTTTGTGTTGCACCACTTAATGTAAATGAAGCCGAAACAGCGCCACAATTGTCTGTTGCGATTGGTTTTAGATTTGCAATTTTACGAGCGCAAGCCGTACCAGCCGAAACTTGAATATCCGACAAACAAGTCACCATTGGTTTTTGAATATCTTTGATCGTTACATTAAAACTGCACGTATCAGCATTGCCAACTGCGTCTTTCAGAATGTATCTTATTTTTGTAGTTCCAACAGGAAACGACAATCCATTTACGCCATTTCCGATAGCAACAATTGTGTCTAAACGTGACATAGCACCTGAGAGTGAATAACTCAATGTCAGGTTTTGGCTACAATTATCTGTCGCTATTTTTGGAGCTAAACCTGTCGAAATTAATCGATTGCAAGCGCCAACCAAAGCATTCAAAATTGTGTCTGGCTTGCAAACAAGCGTTGGTTTTTTATTTGGATTTTCAAGAATATTTATTGCAAAAGAACAAGTCGAAGTATTGTTCGCCGCATCTTGCACTTGATATTTAACGACAGTTGTACCTGTATTAAAACGTTGTGCATTTTGTAAAAAACCATTTGCATTAGCAGCCGTTGCGCCACTCAAAGTATATGAAATAATTAAATTCGGAACGCTCGTGCAATTGTCTTTATATATCGGATTTGATAACAATAAACTTGCATCGCAAGTCAGCGTATCTGCTTTTTTTGTTTTATTCATATTATTACAAATAATTGTAGGTGCTTGATTGTCAATAACTTGTATTGACATATTGCACGTAGCGCTATTCGCAAAAGCGTCTGTAACTTTCATGGTCAAAACCGTAACACCGACTTTAAAAGCAACATTTGGCAAAGCCGAAAGGTTAGTTGGCGTAGAAAATGCACTAACGCCAGTTGCCGTAACGGTCGTCGTTAGATTGTTGCTACCGCAATTGTCAGTTGCAAAAGGAGCGAGTTGTTGGATTGTAGCGTAAGTAATACAAGTGTCTAAATTAGTATTTAAAACCTTTCCGCTTTGGCAAGTTACAGTCGGTGGCGTAATGTCATTAACCAACACTTTGAAAGTGCAAGTTGCGGTATTGCCTTCGTTATCGGTCGCCTTATAAGTTACGGTATGATTACCTGTATTGAACGTTTTGAAATTCGCATTACCACCGCCAGCACTAATACTTGGCGCACTTATTAAAAATTGTAAATTGCTATTTTGTGACATCACGGTACAGTTGTCGTTTAAGACAGCTTCTAATCCAGTCAAAATCTGTTTTTCACAAGTATTTGGAGCTGTATTTACGGTCATATTTGCTGGGCAAACAATGGTTGGTTTTACCGTTTCTGTCACCACAACATTAAAACTACAAGTGGCTGTGTTGTTTGAAACGTCTTTTGCAGTATATTTTACGACACTTGTGCCAACATTAAAAGCTGCAGTTGGTGCATTGTTGCCAGCGCCGACGGTCGCACCTGTACTACTATAGGTATAGGTCACGTTCGATGAACAATTGTCACTCAAAGTGATTGGCGCAAAGCTATTTGTAAACGTATAGTTGCATGAAAGACCAGTTGCAGTCGCATTTTGATTGCTCGGGCAAGTGATAATTGGAGCTGTAATGTCAATGATATTCAAAGTAAAGGGTAGGGTAGTCGGTTCGGGCGTGCTTGGATTTCCATCGTCGGTCGAAACATAAATCACGACAGAAGTACCTGCGTGCGAAGCATCAAAAACTGGATTTCCTGAGTATGCAATCGTTGCGGCTTGATTTTTATAATATTTGAACGTACAATTTGAGCCAGTTGTAAGCAAATATGGCGAACCCATAAAGGTAAATGTACAAGTTGATGCTTGCAAAGGCGCACTCGCATACGTGAAAGCTGGATTGGCATAAACGATGGTGCATTGTGCAGTTGCACTCGAAAGTGAGGCCAATATAAATGCAAAGATGCAAGTAATTGATTTAAGTAAATTGTTCATGTGCTAAAAATTAAAAATATATTAATCGTTGTAAACGTAATATTTATATGTGTTGTTTTTTGTAATATAACAAATTTCGAGCCAACTTATGTTAAATTTTTATCATTTGATTTGGGAGTAACTTTGATTTGTAGAAAAAACGTAGAAGGATAGGACGCTGATTTATAATGATTGTCATGATTTATCATGATAATTATTATAAAAATCATTAT
>JAYUJV010000068.1:0-3810 GCA_043764975.1 Saprospirales bacterium | reverse complement strand
GGTATGTGGATAGTCCGACGAGCAGAAAAGTAAAATACGAGACCTTTACGGCCAAAGAATTGGTTACTTACGTCGATAAAAATTACAAAACCATCAATGACTTAAAATATCGCGCTATCATGGGTTTGAGCATGGGCGGACATGGCGCGTTGTATCTTTCTATTCGTCATCCCGAAACTTATGGTGCGGCTTGTAGCATGAGTGGCGGCGTAGATTTTCGACCATTTCCGACAGAGTGGGAACTCAAAGATCGTTTTGGAAGTTTACTTTTTCATCGCAAAGATTGGGACAAATATGTCGTGACCGAAATGGTGGACAGTATTCCGAAAAACTTGCATTTTATGTTCGATTGCGGCCTCGATGATTTCTTTTTCCCAGTCAATCGCACTTTTCACGAAAAGCTCTTGAAAGCTGGTGTCAAGCACGATTACATCGAGCGACCTGGTGGACATGATTGGACATATTGGTCGAATGCCATGCGTTATCATTTGCTGTTTATACATGAGTTTTTTGATAAAAATAAAGGCATTAAGAAAGTAAATCTGAACGAATAATCTTTTTTTTAATATAAAAATTAATCTTTTATTAAAAAAACTTTGATAATATCAATCATTTTATAAAGATTTGTATGATTTTTGAAATGTAGTAATGATTTCTATTGGAAAATACGGAATTATAACCCTTTAAACGTCGTCGAGGTTTGAAACCTCGACGACGTTAGAAAACTCCCAATTTTACCTTTTAACTACAATAAAACTTTTTAATTTTTTAAATGAAATAAATAAAATTAAACCAAAAGAAAAGGTTTTTGTTAATATAAAAATCTAAATTTGGTTTTAATCTACAATATTTCACACCATAATATATGTCAAAAAATCTACTTATAGTCGAATCGCCAGCCAAGGCGAAAACAATCGAAAAATTCCTCGGCGCTGACTTTACCGTTCGTTCATCTTATGGTCACATTCGTGACCTCGATAAAGGAGAATTGGGCGTTGATGTCAAAAACAATTTCAAGCCTTCGTACATCATTTCGCCTGATAAACATCGGGTAGTCAATGAGTTACGTAGTTTAGCAAGCAAGGCCGAAGAGGTTTGGCTCGCAACGGATGAAGACCGTGAAGGAGAAGCCATCTCTTGGCACTTATGCGAAGTTTTGGGCTTAAATCCAAGAGTCACAAAGCGTATTGTGTTCCACGAAATCACGAAACCAGCCATACTAAAAGCCATCGAAAAACCTCGTTTTGTGGATTTGAATTTGGTAGATGCACAACAAGCTCGACGTGTACTCGATCGCCTTGTTGGTTTTGAGTTGTCGGAAGTACTTTGGAAAAAAGTGAAAGGAAAACTTTCAGCTGGTCGTGTGCAATCAGTTGCTGTAAAGTTAATTGTAGAAAAAGAACGCGACATCAAAAACTTCGAGACAAAGCCTTTTTATAAAGTAACCGCCGTTTTTGACGTCAAAAATGCGCAAGGTAAAATGGTGGCGCTCAAAGCCGAATTGTCAGAAAGCTATGAGCATGAAAAAGATGCGATGGCATTTTTGCAAAAATGCGTACCAGCCAATTACAAAATAAATGACATCGAGATAAAGCCGCTCAAACGCAAACCCGCAGCGCCATTTACGACCTCTACGCTCCAACAAGAAGCCAGTCGTAAACTTGGTTTTTCGGTAAGCCGCACCATGAGTAACGCACAACGCCTTTACGAAGAAGGCCATATAACTTATATGCGTACCGATAGTACGACCATGAGCGAAACGGCACTCAGCACCATTGCGAGCGAGGTTCGTAGTTCGTATGGCGACCAATATGTGCAAACACGCCAGTTTTCGACCAAAGCAAAAGGCGCGCAAGAAGCGCACGAAGCCATTCGCCCGACTTATATAGATAAAAAAAGTGTAACCGTAGATCGCGACCAACAGCGATTGTATGAACTGATTTGGAAACGTACCATTGCTTCGCAAATGGCCGAAGCACAAATCGAAAAAACGATTGTCCGCATCGGTATTTCGACCATAGATAAAGCACAACTTGTAGCCGAAGGCGAAGTCATCAAATTCGACGGCTTCTTGAAGGTTTACCTCGAAGGCCGCGACGATGATGAAGACGAAGACGCGAAAGGTATGTTGCCGCCATTGTCAGTCGGTCAAGCCTTGGCGCTCAACGAAATGCAAGCAACGCAGCGTTTTTCACGTCCTCCTGCTCGATATACAGAGGCGAGCCTCGTAAAAGCACTCGAAGAACTCGGCATCGGTCGTCCTTCGACGTATGCGCCGACCATTACCAAAATCATGGAAGAAGGGCGTGGTTATGTCGTGAAAGAAACGCGCGATGGTGTAGAACGCAAATACAATGTATTGCTTTTGAAAGCTGGAAATATAACTTCGCGAACGGATAAAGAAATGACTGGCGCAGCTAAAAACCACCTTTTCGCGACCGATATGGGAACGTTAGTTGTTGATTTTTTGAACGAACACTTCAAAGAAGTCATGAATTACGGTTTTACGGCCGAAGTAGAAGCGCAATTTGACCACATCGCTGATGGCACTAAATTGTGGAACAAAATGATTGGCGATTTCTATTTCCCTTTCCATGATCAAGTCACTTTGACCGCCGAAACTGCTGAACGTGTGAACGGCGAACGGATTTTGGGCAAAGATCCAGATTCAGGTCGCTCGGTGTTGGTGCGTATGTCAAGATTTGGTCCAGTAGCTCAGATTGGTGCGCCCGACGAACTCAATGAAGACGAAAAACCGAAGTACGCCAACCTGAAACCAGGTCAAAGTATGGAAGAAATTGACTTGATAGATGCCTTAAAGTTATTTGGTTTACCAAAAACATTGGGTACATATTTAGATCAGGAAATCATAGTTGGCGCAGGTCGTTTTGGCCCTTACGTGAAGTACAATGACACCTTTATTTCGTTGGCACGTGGCGAAGATCCTTTGTCAGTTACGCTACAACGTGCCGCTGATTTGATAAAAGAAAAATTGGAAGCTGACGCGCCGATTGCTACGTTTCAGAGTAAACCAGTCACGAAAGGTAAAGGTCGTTTTGGCCCTTTCATAAAATGGAATGATATGTTTATCAATATTCCAGTGCGCTATAAATTTGATACCATTACGCCGTCAGAATGTGAAGAACTCATCAATACCAAGCTCGAAAAAGAGGCCAATCGCTTTATCCAGCAATGGGAATCGGAAGGCATTTCTGTCGAAAATGGTCGTTGGGGTGCATTCATCAAATTCGGAAAAGATAGTTATATCTTGAAAAAAGACAATAAAAAACTATCGCCCGATGAAGCCTTGACGGTAACATTAGACGAAGTAAAAGCGATGATTAAAGAACAAAATCCAACCGCTTTTGATGTCAAAAAAGTTGTAAAAAAAGCAGCAGCCAAAAAAGCTCCTGCAAAGAAAGCTCCTGCAAAGAAGAAGTAAAACGTGATGCCAATTGATAATTGGCAATAAAAAACATTCACAACTTATTCATTATCAATATATTATAATAATAAAAAAGCCAATCAAGAGAAATCTTGATTGGCTTTTTTTATTGAATAAATGTGAATAAATATAGAACGGTGCGCTGCACCTCAATAAATATTTTAAACTGATGTACTACCAAGAGTACGCCGTTCTACGGCTTTTAATACATTATCTGCATACTTAAAAAATCTTACGCTTGAAATCTACATTAGCACATCACGTTTTACTCCTTTCCCTTCGGGGAAGGTTGGGATGGGGCTTTAAAACAAACTCTTAATAATCGCCTCTTCCGTAACACCTTCCGCTTCTGCCTTGTAGTTACG
>JAYUJV010000067.1:0-1398 GCA_043764975.1 Saprospirales bacterium | reverse complement strand
AACAGTTTGAAAAATATTATTTTTTAAGATTTAAACAATAATCTTTTTCCAAATCCAGATTTTCCAAATTTTCCATGCTCGAATACCAAATTACCGTTCACAAAAGTCTTCAATATTTGACCTTGTATGGTTTGGTTTTCGAGCGGCGACCATTCACATTTATAATATATGTTACTTTTCTGTACCAATTGGGTTTGGTTGGCATCGAACAAAACGAAGTCTGCAAAATTGCCTTCGTCCAAATAACCTCTTTCGCTCAGCTTGAAACAATCGGCTGGTGCGTGACACATTTTTTCAACGATTTTTTCTAAACTAATCATTCCTTTTTTATAAAATGACAACATTAGCTGCAGACTATGTTGCACCAATGGCAATCCAGACGGCGCATTATTGTAGGGTTGATTTTTTTCGTCCCAAGTATGTGGCGCGTGATCGGTCGCAATGATGTCAATTTTATCGTTCATCAAGGCTTCAAATATTGCTTTTTGGTCTTGTTCGGTTTTGATAGCTGGGTTACATTTTATCAGATTTCCTAACGTAAGATACTGATTATCATTAAAATACAAATGATGAACGCAGGCTTCGGCGGTTATTTTCTTTTGCGAAAGCGGTATTTTGTTGTCAAATAATTCTATTTCTTTTGCCGTCGAAATATGCAATATATGTAGGCGTGTACCATGTTTTAGAGCCAATTTTGCAGCTTTTGATGAAGATAAATAGCAGGCTTCCACATCTCTAATAATAGGGTGGTAGCTCGCGTGGTCTGATTCGGCTTTGTATTTTTCGATATTGGCGCGTACAGTTGCTTCGTCTTCGCAATGGGTTGCGATGAGCATTGGACAGCTCGAAAAAAGGTTTTCCAAAATCGTTTCGTTGTCCACGAGCATATTGCCTGTGCTGCTGCCCATAAATACTTTGATGCCACAAACTGTTTTTGGATCAGTCTTTAACACTTCTTCGAGGTTGTCATTTGATGCGCCCATAAAAAAAGAATAATTGCAATATGCTGATTGTGAAGCAATTGCGTATTTAGATTCTAATAATGTTTGTGTCAAAGTTGCTGGATTCGTATTGGGCATTTCCATGAATGAAGTCACGCCACCTGCAACGGCTGCACGTGATTCAGAAGCTATATTGGCTTTATGTGTCAAACCTGGCTCACGAAAATGAACTTGATCATCCACGATTCCAGGCATCAAATGATTGCCTTTGGCATCTATTTCGTTGCCTTTTTCATTGATGATTGGCGCGATTTTTATGATTCGTTCGCCTTCAAACATCAGATCGCCTTCAATTATTTGACCGCGATTGATTATTTTTGCATTTTTTATGATAGTCTTCATATAATTGTTTTTACTTTTGTAAAAATATAAATAAAATCGAATTTAGAAAACTTTA
>JAYUJV010000066.1:0-3817 GCA_043764975.1 Saprospirales bacterium | reverse complement strand
GTTACGTGCTGAAGTAAATTACAATCAGTTTACGCCAAAAACATCGCTCACATTCCCTCGTAAAACGGTGGAAGGTAGAGTGACATTGAGTTTCAAGTTACAATAAAAGTAATGTTAATATTTTCGATACACAAATCCCCAAACGAAACGCTTGTTTTGTTCGGGGATTTTTTTTGTAAAAATAATTTTTTATTTCTTTATTAAAAATATTCAGACATCTGAGTTATGGCTAAAAAGTGTATTTGCAATTATGGTATTAAATTCGTATATTTGTACAAACATCAAAAAAGGTGTTTTAATTCTCTATATAAAAATTTAGTCCATGAAGAAGAAAATAACACTCGAAGCCCTACTGATCAAGACGACCATCACGTCCATGAACCACGAGGCACAAAACCAAACAAAAGGTGGTGCGCTCTCTGTCAATAATTCGCGTTATACGGCAAGCAACAAAAAATCGCAAGTAACCATAATTGATTCTCGCGACTTGGGCGAAAACTTAGGTCGTCGCAGATAAAGGTTTATACTTTTGCTCAAATCGTAGCTGTACGACTTGAGCAAAAGTTCTATTGCTCGTCTTGGCTTCAAGCCAAGCGATAAAATCAAAGTATAAAAAGATAACCGCTTCTTTTGGCTCTCTAGCCAAGGTCTCAAAATCTGCTTTTAAATCCTCAAATAGTTTCAACAATTCTTTGCGCGTACGCACTTGTTGCGTAGCCTTTATGAACGTCAATAGCTTTCGCTCTATCGTAAACGGCTGCTTGTTTTTACGGAATACTCTATATGTGGATCGCATCAGCGACTCTAGTAATTGCGTGTGGCCAAGTTCATAATGCACCATGATATTGAGCAAATGTGAGAGTACTTGTAGGTCTTGTCGCTCTACGCTTTTATTGGCCATGAGCCACTGATTGAGGTAGTCGAGCGCCGTTTCATATTCGCCATTTCCGAAGTAAATATAGAAGTAAGCGAAATGAAAAGTACTTCTACTAAATAGTTGACTATCAAACTGTTGTATGGAATTTAGATTGTTTTTTACTTCGATTACGCCTTGCTCAAATTGCCCTGTCGTGACGCATAACTGAAACCTACTTTGATAATATTGGCGTTGAATTTTGACTCGATCATCGCTTGTTTTGGCATCAATAGTCTGAAACTTATTGATGTAAACGAGTGCATCGTCATACTGCTCGTAAGCGAAGCAACTTTTCATAAAATTGCTCAATGCAGAGATGTATTCGGTTGCGTCTTCGGCTATAAAATGCGGCTGACTTTCCATGAGTTGCAACAAATCTTTGCTGTAAAGATAAAAGCGTTCGTTGTCGAGCCGAGCAAAACTGATAAGGCTCATGAATCGAAAATAAGTGACTTGGGCGAGGTGCGAAAGTGCATTTTCGGGCGAAGCGAACAAAGGATCAGCAATCAAGTTTTCGAGGTCTTGTAAGATGCTTGTATTGTGGGTTTGAACTTCTTGTTGGCGTACATTGGCCAATACTTTATAAAACGTATTTTTAAAAATAATATAATTTTCTAATTTTTTTAAATATGTTTCTTCTTCATTTTCAATACGTTGCATCTCAAAAGCAAGGTAATTGATATTGCTTTCTGCGTATGCAATTTGTTTTTCCCACCGTAGTATTTCTATCAGTATCGTAAATTCCTCAAAGCGCAAAGCCGTTTTTTTTATTTTTGACAATTCTCCTTTACAAGCGCTATATAAGCCACGTTTGTATAGCACACGTACGTGCAAAAGTGCGTTTTTTAACTTAAACTCAACGGACATCAAGGCATCGAAAATAGTCAGTGATGTTAAGATTTCTTGGTATAGAAACGACTTTAGTTCCGTAAATTTTGTACTCGAAACTGCTTCCCCATATACGATTTGTTTCAACGCAACTTCATCATACTCAGCGGATTGCACAATGGCATCGAACAAAGTGACCGACCGACTTTCTGCTTTTTGGTGCGTACTGATGTGCAACTTAAAGTAGCGTTTTTCAGCACCACTCATTTTTTTTATCAATAAAAAAAGATTTTCAGAAGGTGTTTTTGCCATGATTGATGTTGATTTGGAATTAAAAATTTCAACTTATTAAGTCTGTAAAAAGTAAAAATAGTCGCTAAAAAGACTTTTTACTTGAATTTTTTATCAAATATACAATTATTTTTTGAAATAAAAAATATTCAGACGTCTGAGTTATGAGTAATCATTGGTTTGTATTTTTTTTAATATGATCGCATCTTTGTATCAACAAAAACAAAAGCCGTTTTTGATATTTTATTAAAATGAAAAAAAAGATTATGAGTGCTATAAAAGAAATAACAACGAAAAGTACAATCGTCAGAAGCCTTCGCTTGCATCGTAGTGGTACAAAAGTAACAGCGAATGTAACGCAAAAAGAATCAGTGATGAATATGTTGAAAAAAATTGCCCTTCCAACTATGGAAGGGATTCATTTTGAAAACCTACACGAGGTTGTTTTTCTGGAAGCCCAAGGCAATTATACAGACATTCACTTCGTAGATGGGCGTAAACTGTTGGTGTGTCGCACGCTTGCGGCTATGGAAGAGGCTTGCGGGTCTGATGGCCAATTCGTGCGGATTCATCGCTCGTCCACCATTAATTTGAACCGCATAAAGCAGTACGTAAAAGGTAAAAGTGGCTATGTCATCATGGAAAATGGTCGTAGCATAAACGTATCCGAAGGCAAAAAACAAGCATTTATGGATAGCTTAAATGCGTATTTCGGTAACGTGCGTTCTATCGTTGATTGAACGAAACAACGCCCAATCAGCGATTGGCCGCACATCGGTATTTTTCTTCATACATATAGAGTCGTTAGGCGTGTTGTTCAAAAGTGAGCAATGCGCCTTTCATTTTGTGAAAAGACGCAAATAAAATTAATTTTAATTTTATTTGAGTATATGGTTGTGTGACAATTTTAGTTGAGGGCATTTTATACACTTACATTGATTCTCGATTGGTGATTTTAATTGCTTATTGCAATTGTTTTTTCACGCAGAGGCGCAGAGAACGCAGAGTAAGCGCATTAAAATCTTCGATTTTTATGTTTTTTTCTTGGAATTAACTTTTTCTAAAAAATAATTTTACTTGAAAGTTTTATTCCACTAAAATTGTCATTCAATTGAGTATATTTGCCTAACAAATCAAAAAATATGAATCACATATTGTTCAACGCTATTGATTGGTCGGTGGTAGCGAAAACGGAGCATAAAGGCATTACGGGTGTCGCATATTGGCAAACCTTACAATTTGACCATATTCGGATGCGGATTGTAGAATATTCTGAGCATTATGTAGCCGATCATTGGTGTCAAAAAGGGCATATTGTACATTGTCTGGAAGGCGAGTTCGTGACCGAACACGAAAATGGCGAGCAATTTACGCTAACGAAAGGCATGACATATATCGTTTCGGACGATTTGAGCAGCCATCGTTCTATCGCAACAAATGGTGTAAAATTGCTCATCATTGACGGCGATTTTTTAAAACCGAATTGATTTTTAAGTATTTTAATTGAGGAATTATGCCAAAATACATGTGGTTTTACTCTTTTGTACATTTTGGTTTCTTATTTACGATTAGTGTTGTATTTTACTTGTAAAATAATATTCGATATTCATTTTATTTACATTTTGAAGTTTAAATTCGTGTATTAAATTCGTTGAGGGCTTTGCCGGTCGTGGCTAAAAAATACTATACGAGATATTTTTTAGCCACGAATACACGAATAAAAATACTAAATTCGAGTCAGATTTTATCTAATATTTTTATAAATAAAAAACACGAATCGTA
>JAYUJV010000065.1:0-3818 GCA_043764975.1 Saprospirales bacterium | reverse complement strand
CTGCTTTTACAGACAACTGAACTGGTTGTTTTGTCATTTGCTTCGCCGCTTTTGCAGTTGGCAACGATAGTTTTATCACGTTCGGATTCGCCATCGTGGATATAATCAAGAAGAATAACAACAGGAAGAACATAATGTCGTTCAAACTTTCTGTTGATACTTCTGCACCTTCGCTTTTTCTTCTTCTGAGTTGCATATTATATGTATTAAAACTTCAAAACCTTTTCAAGTTTTAAAGTCGTTTTTTATAATTATTTTAATTTCTATAAATTTATAAAACAATGATTATCAATATATTACTTTAATTTTCTTAATTGATTTCATTATTTTAATTTTAATTTACATTCCCGGCTCATGCAATAAATCCATGAAATCAATCGCAATTTTTTCTAAGTTCACGACCACTTTGTCTATCATCATGGTCAAGATAAAAAATCCTGCGAAGGCGATGATACCTACAATAAGACCCGCGGCTGACGTTACCATTTTGGTATAAAGACCGCCCGAAATAACCGAAATACTCAAATCATTTGTAACAGATATATCATAAAAAATCTTGATTACACCCATGATTGTACCTACGAAACCGAACATCGGTGCTAATTTGGCAATCAATGAAAGCGTATGTACTCCTTTTTCCATGTTAAAAATTTCGACACGACCAACAGCTTCCATGGCGCGCTCGATTTCTTCACTTGGTTTGCCGATACGTCGGATGCCTTTTGCAAGCATCTTGGCAATTGGCGAATTTGTACTTTCGCACATTGCTTTTGCAGCCGCAATATTACCCGATTTGATATTTGCCTTTACAGAGTTCATAAATGATTGATCTATTTCTGCAATTTTTCGGATTGTCAAGTATCGCTCAACAAAAATATAAATGGCATAAATAGATAATGCCAACAACGAACCCATGATCAGAATACTCACTGGCCCTCCATGAGTGATGATTTCGAGTACGCTTTGGTTCGCAACGCTACCATCTTCTGGGGTCGTTATAGCTGGTGCAGCTGTAGTCGTTGTGGTAGCTTTCTGGAATAATAAAATAAGATTTAACAACATAGTGATGTCTTGTTTGGTATGTTACTGAATATTTTTTTAATGTATTTTTTCTAAAAAACGTAAAAATAATAGTTTTCGTATAAAGAAAGTATGATTATCAAAAAAAAGTGATTTTCAAATCAATTATTTTCAAAAAAAGCGTTTATATTTGCGTAGCGAATTTTCGCTAAACCAAATTCTACATTATATACAGTACAAAACTAATATAATTTCTTAGTAACTACTTAGCAATTTTGAAAGTTAGAAGAATTTTTCTTTACTTTAATTAAATTTTTCGCTTTAATAAGCAATAAACAATTGGCAAATTAAAAATCAAGCTTTGTATTTACATTGCTATCTAAATTTTGCTCATTGCTTATTGCCATTTTAAAACGAGAGATTAACCAAAGCTAAGAAAATTCAACTTTCTTAATAATGCCTAAGTTTTAGATTTTAAAATTATTACTAAATTTTTCAAAATATTAAATGAGACGTATTCAAAAAGTTGCCGTATTGGGTTCGGGTGTCATGGGTTCGGGTATTGCCTGTCACTTTGCCAATATTGGTTTAGATGTTGTGATGCTCGACATCGTCCCTTTTGACCTCAAAGAGGAAGAAAAAACCAACAAAGTTGCACGAAACCGAATCGTAAATGCTGCTTTGCAAAATGCTATTAAATCAAAACCTGCTTCTTTGTATGAGGCTTCGCTTGCTTCGCGCATCGTGACTGGCAATTTTGATGACGATCTTCAAAAAATCGCAGATTGCGATTGGATCATCGAAGTTGTGGTAGAGCGTTTGGACATCAAGCAAAGTTTGTTTGAAAAAGTAGAAAAATATCGCAAAGCTGGTACTTTGATTACCTCAAACACTTCTGGTATTCCGATACATCAAATGGCGGAAGGTCGTTCAGATGATTTTAAGAAGCACTTTTGTGGTACGCACTTTTTCAATCCGCCACGTTATATGCGCTTGTTCGAGGTCATTCCGACCAACGATACGTTGCCAGAAGTAACTGACTTTTTGATGCATTATGGCGATGTTTATCTCGGCAAACTTTCGGTGTTGTGCAAAGACACACCTGGTTTTATCGGTAATCGTGTTGGCGTATTTGCAATGGCAAAAGTGTATCAATTGACCGCAGAACTCGGTATGACCATCGAAGAAGTTGATGCCATAACTGGCTCGGCGATTGGTCGTCCGAAAACTGGTACTTATCGCCTTGGCGATTTGGTTGGTTTAGATACTGCCGTAAATGTACTCAATGGCTTGAAACTAAATTGCCCTGATGACGAACAAGCTGCTACGTTTATTATTCCTTCTTTTTTACAAAAAATGATTGATAATAAATGGCTTGGAAACAAGACAAATCAAGGTTATTATAAAAAAACTGGTCAAAAAGATGAAAAAGGTCGTCCGATTATCTTGTCTTATGACCTCGTAACGCAGGAATATCGCGACACGATTCGTCCGAATTTGCCATCAATTGAGTTGGCAAAACAAATCGAAGAATTGCCGCGCCGATTGAAAGCAATTTTTAAGAGCGAAGACAAAGGCGGACAATTGGTACGTCGTTCTATCTTAGCTTTGAGTTCGTATGTATCGAATCGAGTACCCGAAATTTCGGACAACATATATAGTATAGACGATGCGATGTGCGCTGGTTATGCTTGGGATTTAGGTCCGTTCCAAGTTTGGGACGCGATTGGTTTCAATGAAGTCATCGAAAAAGCAGAAGCACAAGGCGAAACAATTGCGGCTTGGGTAAAAGAAATGCAAGCAGCTGGCAACACCGCTTTTTACAAAGTAGAAAATGGTGTTTCTAAATATTATGACATTGCTTCAAAATCGTATAAAGCAAAAGATGGTGCTGAAAATTTCATCATTTTGGACAATACACGCGATAAATTGGTATTTTCAAATGCAGAAGTTGCATTGCATGATATTGGCGATGGCGTACTTTGTCTCGAATTCCGTTCAAAAATGAACAGTATCGGCGAAGGCGTTTTGCAAGGCATCAATGAAGCGATTAGAATAGCGGAAGAAGGTCAATGGCGCGGTTTGGTAATTGGCAACAATTCGATAAACTTTACAGTCGGCGCAAACTTAATGATGATTGCCATGATGGCTTATCAACAAGAGTGGGACGAGTTAAATTTTGCGGTTGATTATTTCCAAAAAACGGTCATGCGTTGTCGTTATTCTTCGATTCCAGTTGTGGCGGCCACACAAGGTTATGTGTTCGGTGGCGGTTGCGAAATCAGTATGCACTGCGATGCGGTCATGGCAGCAGCCGAAAGTTATGTCGGTTTGGTAGAAGTTGGCGTAGGTCTTATTCCAGGCGGAGGCGGTACAAAAGAGTTTGCACTCCGCGCTTCGGATAGCTTTTTCGAGGGCGATGTGATGATTCCGACGCTCATCGAGCGTTTCAAAACCATTGCAACTGCACAAGTGGCAACTTCGGCAAACGAAGCGTTTAAGTTTGGCTATTTGCAAAAAGGAAAAGATACGGTTGTGATGAATGCGCACCGAAACATATCCGAAGCAAAAAAGAAAGTACTCCAATTGTCGCCAAATTATACGCAACCAATTGAGCGCAATGATGTGTATGTGCTTGGCCGTCAAGGACTTAGCGCATTATATGTGGCGGCACACAGTCTAAAACTTGGCGGTTATGCCAGTGATCATGATATTTTGATTGCGAACAAAGCCAGTTTTGTACTTTGTGGTGGCGATTTGAGTTCGCCTCAAAAAGTATCAGAACGCTACCTTTTAGA
>JAYUJV010000064.1:0-1400 GCA_043764975.1 Saprospirales bacterium | reverse complement strand
TAGTATTTTAGACTTAGACGAGCCAGATTTGAAGTTCGATGCAGCGCATCGGGCTGAAAATATGGCGAAGTATAAGTTTAAAATAGTAGCGATAACGCCAAGTTATTATTTACAAGTTACATAGGTGCTTTATTTTTTTAATTCTCTTCATTTCCTTAATTTAAAAAACATAATTACTACGCATGATCCAATCGCGTCACACTATTCACGCCCTCAAGTAACTTGAGCCCTGCGGTGGCTAAGTGTAGTTGGTCGGTGTTTGTGACTACGAGTCCGAGGCGACATTCAAAATATCCGCCGTTTCCTTCTATGTTAAAACTACGGATGTTTAGGCCGAGTTTTGTAGATATATTGTGCGAAAGCCTTTCTATTACGCCAACGCCAGTATCAATGCCAGTAATCAAAATCATAGCCACAAAACTAGAGCGCGGCGTATTGCCCCATTCTGCACGTTTGATTCGGTAACCATAATTGACACTCAAGTTCGGTGCATTAGGGCAAGTATGTCTATGGATTTTCATGCCCGATACTGTCGTATAAGCGAATACTTCATCGCCAGGCAATGGATTGCAACAAGTAGCCAAATCCCATTTGATATGATCCGCTGATTCTCCATTGATAAACAATCGAGGCTTATTGTCTAGTACTTTATGGTTCGATCGCGCTTCGATTGTAGCTGCTTTCGATTCTTCTTTGATAATTTCTGGTGCAACTAGTTTCTGGCCTTCTATTTTGAGCTTTTTTATGTCCAATAAATTGACTTGCCCCAATGTAATAGCGTAGAAAAAATCCAAGCGATTGTTGAATCCAAAATACTTGACGAGCATATCGCAATTTTCTTCAAAATCAACTTTGAGTTGCGCCAACTTACGCTCTAAGGTTTCTTTGCCACTCGAACCTTTTAATTTCATTTCTTCTTTCAGCGCAGTACGAATTCGTCCAATTGCTTTGCTCGTGATGACCATCTTTAACCAATCTTCTGTTGGTTTTTGATTTTTATTGGTCGATACAGTTACTTGATCACCATTTTTTAGCTTGTAGTTCATTGGTACCAAGCGATTGCCAATTTTGATGGAACTACATTCAGAACCTACTTTAGAGTGAATATCGAAGGCAAAATCTAGAGCAGTAGCGCCTTTCGGAAATATACGCTCTTCTCCTTTTGGTGTATATACCGATATTTCTTCTTTGGAAAGATTGTTTGTGAAATCATCCAAAAATTCCATGGCATTATTGGTATTGGTTTCTAATATTTCGCGAATATTATCAAACCAACCCACATAAGAATCTTTTTTTGTGATGGTTGCTGTTGCGCCCGTAGCATCTGACATTGCATTTTTGTATTTCCAGTGTGCGGCATAACCCAATTCAGCGATGGCGTTCATGCGTTCAGTCCGAAT
>JAYUJV010000063.1:0-1404 GCA_043764975.1 Saprospirales bacterium | reverse complement strand
CAAAGTTTAATCCTCAAAAATTTGTTGGCAATTGGGATACACCAATCCTCGTTATTCACTCCGAAAAAGATTTTCGAGTGCCGATTGGCGAAGGTATGCAAGCCTTTCAAGCAGCGCAATTGCGCAACGTGCCAAGCCGATTTTTGTATTTGCCCGAAGAAGGCCACTGGGTACAATCACCCCAAACGTCAGTACTTTGGCAACGTGTATTTTACGAATGGTTGGATAAGTATTTGAAATAACGGGAGCAAGTCAAAATTGTCAGTTAGTCATTTTTTGTCTATTAGTCTTTGATAGTCAATACGTTACACGATTTTAAAATTTATTATTTTATAAAAAAGAGCATTTTGTCACACTTGATAAAACGCTCTTTTTTAAATTTATTTATTATTTAACATAAGATAAATTATCAGCAAAAATGTATCGTTCTGAAATAGCTTTATTACAAATTATTTTTTCAATAATTCCAATGTACGGGGTTCGATTGTGCGAAGTTGTAACATCTAAAATTGGTTATGGGTTCGTCGAAATATACAGAGCAAAACTGTAAAGCATATTTGTCTAAATGCCTTAATTGTAAGGAAGTTTGTTTGATTGTTTCTTTACCATATATCTGTTTGAGTAAAGTCCAATCTGAAAGCATACCATGAGAAAGCACTCTTTCTATGATATATGTTTTACTCTTTTTTAGACCTAATTTTGTTCTATCCACGTCCCAAAATAGGTAGTCGCTAAACGCTTCGAGGTCGCTATTTTTACTCATTTGTATTTATTTTGCTTACAAAGTTAGTTTTTTTATTTGAAAAAACAAATCGTTTACGCCAATATCTTACTTTCAAACTGCGCCATCAAGTCTGCCAAAAGTTGTACGCCAGCTATCGGCATAGCATTGTAGAGCGAAGCACGAAAACCGCCGATATGCGGAAAACCAGCGATGTTAAGTACGCCATTTTCTTGGGCGAATTGTAAAAATTCGGCTGTATGCGCATCATTATGCGCACGAAAGCAAACGTTCATGAGTGAGCGATCGGCGGCGAGTACATTGGGTTTGAACAACGTATTGCGGTCAATTTCATCATACAATATCGCGGCTTTTTTGATGTTCGTTTTTTCTATTTCGACCAGTCCGCCATTGCTTTTTATCCAACGCATGGTCAGCATCGACACATAAATGGCAAAAACTGGTGGCGTTTGGTAGAGCGACTTTTCTTTTGCAAACAATTTATAACTCAACATATTCGGCACGTGGCGATCTACGGTACGTTCGAGCATATCTTGTCGGATAATGACGTTCGTGACGCCAGCGATGCCTACGTTTTTTTGAGTGCCAGCGAAGATTAACCCAAATTTTTCGATTGGAATTGGGCGGCTCATAAAGTCGGAGGCCATGTCGCAAATCAGCGG